>JBBRIY010000143.1:0-7063 GCA_038220215.1 Propionibacteriales bacterium | reverse complement strand
CAGGAACGTCCCCGTCATCGTCCTGATCGACCGTGACCGCAACGACTACAACCCCCGGGTGAACCCGTGGCAGACCGACATCAATGAGGGCAACAAGCAGATCGCCCACGGCATCACCAGGGTCCTGCGACCGATCAACCTGTAGGCCGTTGTGAAGAGCTCGGGGCCGATCTTCGGCCCCGGGCTCTCCGCCCTCCACCCGGTCGACAGGGTGGCCAAAACGGCAACATCCCTCTGGTCAGGCGACGATTGCGGATCGGCGGACCTGGATGACCGTGAGGCAGAACACCACCGGAATCAGGGTGCAGACCAGGAGTCCCACCCTGAGGCCGGTCTCGCCGTCGGCCGGCAGGAGTTGCGCCAGCCCGGCGAGCGGTCCTGTGGAAAGGCTCGCCAGGATGCCGGCGAGCCACGGCCCGAACGCACCGCCGGCGTCCCCGCCCAGAGCGAGCAGCGCGAACATCCCTGCCCCACCGAATCTGAACCGCGCGGACGTGAGCGAGAAGGTTCCCGGCCACAGCAGGCTGACGAATAGGCCGGTGAACGCGCACGCCGCGAGGCTGACAGCCGGTATCGGTGACATCGCAGCAACGACGTAGCACACCGCTGCGCCGGCGCTGGAGCCGATCAGGAGTGGTTCAAGGGCCAGCCGCTGACCCCACTTGCCGTAGCTGAACCGGCCGATCCCCATCAGCAATGCGAAGAGCCCGGGTCCGAGAAGGTCACCGACCGCCTTGCTGGTACCCGTCCCCGTTTCGGCGAAGAACGACGACCACTGCGACATGGTCAGCTCCGCAGCCCCGCCGGTCATCATGAGGACCAGCGCCATCAGGAACAGCGGCGTTCCGAGCAGCGAACGGATCGGCGTGCGATGCTCCTGGGCCACCGTCCCGGGCAGCGGAAGCCTCAGGAACAGCACGAGGTTCACCAGCGGCACAATCGCCCACAACAGCGGCAGGACCGGCCACAACCCCTGCCCGAGGACCCCCAGCAACAAGGTGGTTCCCACCACGACGGCCAGCTGGCCCCAGCAATAGAACGAATGCAGCAGGGCCATGCCGGCGGCTTTCTCCTCCGCCGGCGAGGGGAGGTGCTCCACGACAGGGCTCAGCAGCACTTCGAGCAAACCGCCCCCGATGGCGTAGACCACCACCGCGACCGCGAGACCGATGAAGGCGGACGGGAAGACGAACGGGAGGATCGCCAGCAGGACGAGGCCGATCACGCTCATCACGTGCGCCAGCACCAGCGGTCCGCGATAGCCGAGGCGGTCCACCACGTGCATGGCGGCGAAGTCGGTGAGCAACTGGACCCCGAAGTTGAGCGCAGCCAGGCCGCCGAGCTGGGCGACGGGAATCGCGAAGCGGGTATGGAACACGATGAAGAGCAGCGGCGCGACGTTGTTGACGATGGCCTGCACCACGAAGCCGGTGTAGCAGGCGCGGCGGGTGGCCCCGAAGTCGACGACCGGACCGGCCACGGGATGGATCGGGGGGTGGGGCACGCCCGAATCCTACGGTCGCGCCGACAGCGGGCGGGTTTCGTCTGACCGGTGGGCGAGGCGGATCGGAGTCGTTCGATCCATTGTGGTGCTGCTCACCGGCAGCCGGCTCAGCCCTGGGCCATGAGCACGGCCACCTCCCGCTCACGCGGGCTGAGGGAGTCAAGCCCGGCTTGCGGCCGCGTGGGGCTGACCCCGTACCTCCACCCACTCCTTCAGGCGGCTCGCCCGTCCCAGACCGGGTCGGACTGGTCCGACCTCCAGTCGAGCGGCTTGTACAGCAGGTCGCTGGGTGCGTTGGTGGACATCCAGGTGCGAGCGGCGTCGTCGAGATCCTCCACCGTGTCGAACCGGGTCGTTTGATCGCCAGCGACATAGGTGCGCCGCTCGTCGTCCGGCAGCGAATCGAGGAAGGCCCCGTCAACGGGGCGGGTAACGACGAACTCTTCCAGGTGCCCTTCCCGGCCAGGTTCGGTTTCGATGGTGCCGTAGAAATAGCTGCCGTCTGCGACGGCGAACGACTGGGTTTCGAGCACGAACACGTGAGGGTAGTTCATGGAATCACTTCCTTCTGCTGCGCCAGATGCTTGCGCAACGTCGCACCTGAGAAGGTCGTCAGACCCCCGGATGGTGCGGATGGTATGAACCGGGTACAGCCCAGACGGGGGGAATGTCGCGAACCAGGCAGTTTCAGGTACCAGGAGCTTGACTGGACGCCGCCCGGGTTGGGTGCGGCTTGCTGGCCCGAACCTTCCGGTTGGCCATGACCTTCGATTGATCAACTGTAGGCGCACATCCTGCGAACCGACCCCGTAGACGGATGAGCAGTTCAGCCACGGCGCCTCCCGGACCGATCAACGCGCTGGTGCTCGCGCCCGGCGTGGTTGGGCCGATTCCCGACGCCGGCTTCACAACAGCCCACGTTGCGATCGCGACGATGACCAACCTGGTCATCGAGGCAACCGCCTGAGCCCCGACACGGCCGGCCACCCCAGCGGGTGCGCCGGCCGTGCCAACGGGCAGCGGCGTGGAGTCGTTCAGCCGGCTGCGCCCGTGCGGATATTCGCAGCTCCCGCCAACCCCGACCGTAGGAAGGAGTGGGCGGAGGTCGCAAGGGCCGTGGAGTCGTCCCACAAGTCGCGCCAGACCGCGAGCATCTTGGTCAGGTCCTTGTGGATGACTGCCCTGGAGAAGGTCTCAAAGACCACGGGCCCGTCGTACTTGATGCTCTCGAGGGCATGGAAGAACTCGGTGAAGTTGACCGTGCCGGAACCCAGATAGCCACGGTGGCTCTCGCCGATGTGCACGTAGCCGAGCCGCTCGCCGCATGCCAGCACCGGAGTGAAGAGGTCACATTCCTCAATGTTCATGTGGTAGGTGTCGAGGTGAACGGTGAGTTCGCTCTTGCCGACCTCGTCGATGTAGTCCAGCGCCTGCTGGGCGGTGTTGAGCATGTTCGACTCGTAGCGATTCACCACCTCGATGCCGATCGTGATGCCGGCCTCGCTCGCCGCGTCCACGACGTTGCGCATGACGGCCTGGCCGTTCGCGCGGGCCTGCTTCGTGAACGGTTCGGGGTACTTGCGCAGCTCGCCGAACATGGCCCCGACGAGGTACTTGCCTCCGAGAGCGCTCAGTACCGTCAGTGCGTGCATGATCTTGGCTTCGCCGGCCTTGACGCAGGACAGGTCCTCGCTGGTGATGTCGCTGTCCCGGCTCTGGGCCAGTGAAGCGGAGACGGGCAGCCCGTAGGACTGCTGAATGACACTGAGCGCTGCGGGGTCCATCGAGTACGGGTCGAGCAGCGGGATCTCGAGCAGGTCGAACCCGACAGCCTTGGTGCTGCTCAGTGCGAGCTCGAAGCCCAACGGGTCGAACCCCCCGGACCAGACCAGACCATGACAACCAACAAGCATGACTCTCCTCGGGGGGCTGATCGGCTTCAGCGCCGATCTCCACATCCTTTCAGGCGCCGGCCGGCGCCGAGGGAGAGCCGTCAGGGTTCGTGGTTTGACCTCGATCATCGAGTTGATCCGCGCTCGTTGCTGCGGTCGCCCTGCTGGGCGTGGTCCCGCCGGTCGGGGGCTTCGCGCCCACAGGTAGCCTCGGTGCATGGGACGCGCACTCACCTTGACCTTGGCCCTGGTGACTCTGGCAGGTTGCTCTGCGCCCGTCGCCCCACCGCTCGCGTCCACGTCCGCTCCAGCACCGTCAGCCCCGGCCACGGGCTCGCCGAGCGGGCCGCGGACTGCGCCGGACGGCCGTCCGTTCGTGGTGGAAGAACTGGACAAGTTCGACGAGCCGTGGGCGATGGCCTTCCTGCCCGGCGGCGAACTCCTCGTCACCGACCGGGGCGGAACCCTCCGCCTGCGCGGGGTCGACGGGCGCACCGTCGAGGTCGGCGGGGTGCCGGCGGTGGTCCACGACGGGCAGGGTGGCCTCGGCGACGTGATCGTGTCGCCCGGGTTCGCGTCCGACCGCTTGGTGTACCTGAGTTGGGTGGAGCCCGGCGAGGGTGGGACGGGCGCCGTGGTGGGGCGGGCACAACTCGCCAGCACGTCGGAGGCGCCCGAGCTGACCGGCCTGCAGGTGATCTGGCGTCAGCAGCCGAAGACCAGCGGCTCGGGCCACTTCAGCCATCGGCTCGCGTTCAGTCCCGACGGCGCGTACCTCTTCGTCAGCTCGGGTGACCGGCAGAAGTTCGACCCGGCACAAGACCTCGGCACGAACCTTGGCAAGATCGTCCGCCTGAACCCCGATGGGTCACCGGCGGCCGGCAACCCGTTGGCTGAGCAAGGCGGCGTGACCGCCGAGGTGTGGACGCACGGCCACCGCAACCCGCTCGGGCTGGCCTTCGACCCGGCCGGTAACCTCTGGTCAACCGAGATGGGCCCCCAAGGCGGCGACGAACTGAACCTCATTGAGGCGGGCCGCAACTACGGCTGGCCGAAGGCGTCCAACGGCTCCCACTACGGCGGCGGCGACATTCCCGACCATCGCGACGGGGACGGGTTCGCCGCACCGGCCGCGTTCTGGACACCGAGCATCTCCCCCGGAAGCCTGATGATCTACACCGGCGACGCCTTCGGTCAGTGGCAGGGCGACGCATTCATCGGCGCACTCTCCGGTGAGGCCCTACTCAGGGTGGACCTGTCCGGGACCACCGCCACCGAGGGCGACACCTGGCCGATGGGGCAGCGCATCCGGGAAGTGGAGCAGGCTCCCGACGGCAGCATCTGGCTCCTGGAGGACGCTCCGGGCGGACGGCTGCTGCGGCTCGCCCCGCCCAGCTGAGCGAGAGGCCCGTCGCGCGGACTCGGCCCATGCCACGCGGCTTGAGTTGGTTCGCCCTGGGCGCCGATAAATGAATTAGCAAACTCCGTCCACACCTGCCGCGCTACAAGCAGGCGGGCCGTTGACCGGAGGGCGCAACGATCAGATCGCAGCGGAAATCATGGACAAGCTTCTTGACCTCAATCGTCACGAACAGGAGGGGCCCGCGAAGCGATTCTGCTAAATGGAGAAATGTCCGTTCCGGACCTTGACCGGGTGGATGTCCAGGCTTCTTGGAGACTTGGAAAGTTCCGACGTATTGCGACGGTGTCGGAGCGGGGCGGGCAATTTACGCAGCCCTCAACCCCGCCTTGATGCTGGTGCAGGTTTCCCTCGCACACAGATCTAGACTCGCTATTCCTGCTCTAAGCCAAATCTTCCTGTCGCGAGTCAAATCACATTACCCCTAGTGGGAAGAATGTATGACCTCGATCGACGGTCGGATGCGTAGACCAGGGCCAGTGAACCGGCAGGGGGTCGGCTCACAAGCCAGAGGGGAAATGCAAATGAAGAGCATCACCACCCGTCGCGCCATCGCCGCGTCCCTAACCGTGGTCGGACTGTCGGGCCTCGGGCTCGCCGCTGCCGCACAGCTGAACATGACGTGGGCCGGCAGCTTCCAGGCCGGCGCAACGGTCGTCAAGGCCGACTGCCAGACGGGACCCATCGCAACCAAGCTTGGCAGCCCCATCTTCGATGGGACCAAGGCGGTCCCCTGGTCGATCGCAGCGATCACCTTCAACGGTGTCTCCGCCTCATGCACTGGCATGCACTGGGAGGTTGCCTACAAGACCGGCGCCGGCAACTGGAACAAGATCAAGACCGGAGAGGTCGGCAGCGAGACGATCACGGTCATCCTGGGCGACCTCGACGCGCAGACCATCTCCGACGTGTCGTTGACCATGTTCAGCTGATGACCCACGCCCCGGACCGGCGGACCCGATGGGTTCGCCGGCTGGGGACGGCAGCATCGTGGGCAGTCCTGGCGGTCATCGTCACCTTCTTGTGGCCCTCCCATTTGGGTGGCTGCACAACCCTGACGATCGTCACCGGACATTCGATGGATCCCACCCTGCAAACGGGTGACCTGGCGATTTCCAGATGTGGGGAAGCCCGCATCGGCGATATCGCCGTGTACCGGCCGTTCCCAGACAAAGCACCAGTCGTCATCCACCGCATCATCGGCGGCGACAAGGTGGACGGCTGGAACCTAAAAGGTGACAACAACAACTTCGTGGACCCATTCAGACCTGTCGACTCCCAAATGAAGGGGGTCATGGTTATGAACATCCCGAAGGTTGGCTTGGCCGCTTCAGTCATCTCCTCACCGGTGATCTGGATCCCACTTCTCCTTTTCGCGGCCGCGATCTATGTGTGGCCCCGCAAAAGCCTTCCCGAAACCGACCTGAAGGAGACTGAGGATGTCCCTAACAAGGCTTGGGTGTAGCTGGCTGGCGGTGTTCACCGCCACCTTCATGCTGGCGTCCATTGGTCTGTCCGCCTCGGCAAAACTCAGTCTGCAAACTACCGACCGGGTCCCCTTCATGATGTCGGCGTCCCGATGCTCGAACGGGTCCGTAGCTGTCTCGGTTGTCGGCACAGCCGCGACCGTGTCCGGGATCAACATGTCGGCGTGCGGCGCGAAGACGTTGCGGCTGTTCGTTCATGGCGGTTCGGCCACCGTGAACGCGTCAGGCACCGTTTCGGGTGCCACCATGACGCTCACCCTGCCGAACACCGTCACTATTGACGGTGCCCAGGTCATGATCGGCGACTGGCCCATTTCGACCACGTGGACATAGAGCACCCACCTTGCCGTTGCTGCCGAGCAAACTCCGGCAGCCATCATCTGTCCGCATGCGTGCGGGGACGGCGCGATCGCGGTGATGTCGTGTGGTCGAACGCAACAACGACGGTCGCCGCGGTGGACTTGGCGATGCGTTAGTGTCGATTTCGTCTGGTCAATAACGCAGCAAGCCACCCCGGGCCTTTGAAGGACCACTGATGACACACGAGCCAGAGGCTTCGATGGCCAGCGTTCCCACACCACCGTCGCGCATAGATCGAAACTGACGCAAGGAAACCTGTTGACCACCCTGTTCATCGTCGGCGTCATCGCTCTCGCGGTCGGCGGCCTTGTGCTGCTGTTCGACGGCGTCTTCGACCTGCCCGATCACCAATGGTTCACGATGCCCGGGATGGCCGGTGGCGTGGCCACCTTCTGCTTCA
>JBBRIY010000142.1:0-7117 GCA_038220215.1 Propionibacteriales bacterium | reverse complement strand
GGAGCCGACCTCCGGAACGATCGAGTTCGAGGGCCGCGACGTCACGCATGCCAAGGGCGAGGAGCTGCGTAACCTGCGCCGTCAGCTGCAGATGGTGTTTCAGGATCCCTACGGCTCGTTGAACCCGCGGCACCCGGTGGGTGCGATCATCGCTGCTCCGTTCGAGATCCAGGGCGTGAAGCCCGAGGGCGGAGTGAAGAAGGTCGTGCAGGAGCTGATGGAGCGCGTCGGTCTCAACCCCGAGCACTACAACCGTTATCCGCACGAGTTCTCGGGAGGCCAGCGCCAGCGCATCGGTGTGGCCCGGGCGATAGCGCTGAAGCCCAAGGTGATCGTCTGCGACGAGCCGGTCTCCGCGCTCGACGTCTCCATCCAGGCGCAGGTGATCAACCTGCTCGAGGACATCCAGACCGAACAGAACCTCGCCTACATCTTCATCGCGCATGACCTCTCGGTGGTACGACACATCTCCGACCGGGTGATGGTCATGTACCTCGGCCGCACGATGGAGATGGCCGACCGCATCGGGCTCTACGAGCGTCCGATGCACCCCTACACGCAGGCGCTCATGTCGGCCGTGCCGGTGCCTGAGCCGCGCCACGACCGGGAGCGGATCCTCCTTGTCGGCGACCTGCCCAGCCCGCAGAACCCGCCGTCCGGGTGTGTGTTCCGTACCCGCTGCCCCTACGTGCAGGAGCGCTGCGCAGTAGAGGTTCCGCTGCCGGTCGAGCTTGAGCCCGGCCACATCGTCGCTTGCCACTTCCCGGCTATCCGCAACGTCATCTGAACCAAACGTCATCTGAACCAACAGAACCGTCCCTGCAGTTCACGAATCGAGGGGACGGTTCTTCTGGTTCACGACCTCAGGGGCGCTAGTCCGGCAGACCGTCGCGATCCGCCCATTCCAGGAGTGTGTCGAGACTGTGCGCGACGTCATCGATGCTGGCGTGCGGGTCGCCGGTCTTCGCGAACCGCGCGGGGACGGTTGCAAGCGTCAGCTCCCGGGGTGCAATGTCGGCGAGCTCGTCCCAATGGAACGGCGTCGACACCGTCCCCGCCGGTACTCCGCGCACCGACCACGCGCTGGCGATGGTGTGGTCGCGCGCGTTCTGGTTGAAGTCGACGAACACATGCTCGGGGTCCCGGTCCTTGCGCCACCAGGTGGTCGTCACGTCGTCGGGTAGCCGACGCTCCACCTCGCGTGCGAAGGCCAGCGCCGCACGGCGCACCTCGCTGAAGCCCCACGCGGGAGCGATCCGCACATAGATGTGCAGGCCGTTGCCACCGGAGGTCTTCGGGAAGCCGGCGATGCCGAGCTCCTCGAGCACCTCGTGAGCCACCTCGGCCGTCCGGCGGACGCGTTCGAAGCCCGCCTGCGGCATCGGGTCGAGGTCGATACGCCACTCGTCGGGCTTCTCCACGTCGGCGCGACGCGAGTTCCAGGGGTGGAACTCGACAGTGGCCATCTGCACCGCCCAGATCACGGAGCCCAGCTCAGTGACGCACAGCTCGTCGGCCGTCCGGCCGTAGCGCGGGAAGTACACGTTGACGGTCTCCACCCAGGGCGGCGCACCGGAGGGCAGCCGCTTCTGGTGCACCTTCTCACCCGACAGCCCGGACGGGAACCGGTGCAGCATGCAGGGCCGCTCCCGCAGGGCACGGACGATGCCGTCGCCGACGGAGAGGTAGTAGTTGACCAGGTCGAGCTTCGTCCAGCCCTTCGCCGGGAAGTACACCCTGTCCGGACTCGTCAGGCGGACCACTCGCGGACCCACCTCCAGCTCGATCGGTTCCCCTGCCGCCTCCGTCATGGCGCCAAGCTACCCGCAGCCTCGCGAACGGTCGAGGGCTCAGGACGCAGTGATCAGGTGCCGGAAGTGCGACACCCGTTTCGCCGTCGCGCCACCGGGCGACCACTGCTCGATGGCGGCGCACGACGTCGCCATCCCCCAGCCGGCCGCGTCGGCGAAGTCAAGGCCGGCCTCGAGCCGGGACACCAGGCCGCCGAGGAAGGCGTCGCCGGCCCCGATCGGGTTCCGGACGTTCACCTTCCGGCCCGGCAGGACACCCGCTCCCTGCCGGGTCGCCCAGGCCAGTCCCGCCGAGCCGGCGGTGACGACGACGTGCTCGATCCCGCGGTCGTACAGGCCGGCCGCTGCCCCGGCCGCCCGGGCGAGGGCGTCGTCCCCGATGCCGGTGGCCTCGGGTGCTGCCTCACCGGTGAGGATCGCCTCGGCCTCAGCCAGGTTCGGCGTGATCATTGCCGGCAGGTCCGGACCGCGCAGGGCGAACGGCATCCAGGCCGGTCCGGTATCCAGGGCCAGCCGGGCACCGGTGGCGGCGATCGCTGACACGAGCCCCGCCAGCGCGTCGGGCCCGACTCCGGGCGGGAAGCTGCCGCTGCAGATCACCCATTCACCCGGACGCAGCCCGACGGTCGACGCCTGCACGAATTCGTCCCATCGCGCCTCCGACACCGGAGCACCGGGACCGTTCAGGACGGTGACGCGGCCGCCGTCCTCAAGCACGATGATCGACTCCCGCACGGCACCGGGGCAGGCGTGGCTGGTCACGTCCATGCCTTCGGACCGCAAGGTATCGAGGTACCAGTCGGAGCCGGTGGTGGGCAGCAGCACGTGTACCCGTGGTGCCGCGCCGTTGGCAAGGCATCCGCGCGCAGCCGACACCGACTTGCCCGCCGGGTAGGCACGGTTCTCCCGCACCCGGTCGACCATCCCCGGCACAAGGATGTCGAGGATCACCAGACGGTCGATCGTCGGGTTGGGGCAGATCGCCAGCACAGTCGCCTCCTCTGCAGGACGGGCACGGTTCGAGAAGCCGAGTTCAGCAGCCATTCGGGTGCCGGCGCAACCGGGCGCGCCCTACGATGAGGTCCGACCCTTCCATCGTCAGGACAATCATGAACATCGCCACCCCGGTCACCGAAGCCGGCCAGTCCGCAGCAGCCTGGGGCAAGGCCCACTGGATCGGCGTGGCGACCGTCGAGGACGGTGCCGTGACCGCCTGGCAGGTGCACGAGGTCGCCTGGGACGTCTCCCACGACGAGGGCACCCACGGCTCGCACCATGCCCGGATCGTCCGCTTCCTCAAGGAGCACGCCATCGCTGCCGTGGTCGTCGACCACATGGGTCCGGGCATGGTCCAGGTGATGGAGACGATGAAGATCCCGCTGCTTCCCGCGAGCCCTGGCGATGCGCAGGCCTCGATTCTGGCTGCGGTCGCCTCCCCGAACGGCTGAGCCCTCACCCGGTGACGGGATTCGCCCTGCCGTCCTCGCTTTCCGGCCCGATCGGGTCGTTCTTGGACGGATCGAGTGCAGATCCTGTCGGCAGCACGACGCAACCGTCAGGGTCGAGCCGCACAGCAAGGCGGGTGCGACGGTCGGCATGGGTCGACAACTCGCGGGTCCGTACCCGCCCGACGCCTGCACCTGGGACGGTGACGCTGAACTCGGTGCCGCCCCGGCGCGGCCGGATGCCCAGCACGGGCACCTCGGTGCCGGCCGGGTCGGCCACCAGGCCGTCCGGGCCAACGGCCACCACGCCTGCGGGAGTGCCCGGCCAGCCCAGGGCCACAGCCTGCGCCGCGTCGAGGGTGAGCCGGTAGCCGAGGAAATCGGCCACCTCTGCGTTGGCCGGTTCCCGCCACAGCGTCGCGGGGTCGTCGACCTGCAGCAATCGCCCACCGGCCAGCACGGCCACCCGGTCGGCGATGGCAAACGCTTCGTCCTGGTCGTGGGTGACGTAGAGGGCGGGGGTGCCGGTGGCCTGCAGCGTTAAGTCAAGGACACCGAGCAGGTGCTCCCGCAGCCCGGTGTCGAGGGCGGACAGCGGCTCGTCGAGCATCAGCAGTCGCGGCGACGCTGCCAGCGAGCGGGCGAGTGCGACCCGCTGGGCCTGGCCACCAGACAACGCGGTCACGGGACGCGCTCCGTAGCCCGCCAGTCCGACCAGCTCCAGCAGCTCGCCGACCCTGCGGTCACGCTCGGCCCGCTCGCGTCCGGCAAGGGCATAGCCGACGTTGCCTGCGACGGAGAGGTGCGGGAACAACTGGCCGTCCTGGAACATCATGGCGAAGCCACGCCGGTGCACCGGCACGGCCGTGAGGTCGACCCCGTCCCAGCTGACGGTGCCGGCGGCCAGCGGCTCCAGCCCCGCCACCGCCCGAAGCAGCGACGACTTGCCAGAGCCGGACGCGCCCAGCAGGGCGACGACTTCGCCGGGAGCGACGTCGAGCGAGATCCCGTCGACGGCAACCGTCGGGCCGTAGCGCACCACGGCGTCGCGGATCGCCAGCCCGGTCACCACGGGTTCACCTCCTTCGGGCCGATCCACTCGGCCAGCCCCATCACGGTCGCGGTCAGCACGGCCAGTACGACGGATGCTGCCATGGCCATGCCGAAGTTCTCCGCGCCGGGCCGTCCGATGAGCCGGTAGATGACCACCGGCAGGGTCGGACGATCGGGACGGGACAGGAAGGAGGTGGCCCCGAACTCCCCCAGCGAGGTCGCGAAGGCGAACCCCAGCGCCAAGCCGAGCCCACGCAGCGCGAACGGCAGGTCGATCGTGCGCACGATGCGTCCGGGGCCTGCCCCGAGGGTCGCCGCAGCCTCGTGCAGCCGGGGGTCGATGGCCCGCAGGGTCGGCAGCAGGGTGCGCACCACCAACGGCAGCGCCACGATGGCCTGCGCGATCGGGATCAGTACCCACGAGGAGCGGAGGTCGAGCGGTGGCCGGTTCAAGGTGATCAGGAAGCCGAACCCGACGGTGACGGCCGAGACGCCCAGGGGCAGCATGAACACCGCGTCAAGGGTCCCCAAGGCGCGCCGCCCCCGCGCTGAGGACGGTCGCCGCGACAGCACGTAGCTGACCAGCAGGCCGAGGAACACCGCGGCAGCGGTCGCCACGGCTGCCGTTACCAGAGAGTTCGCCAGCGACTGCCACACGCTCACCGTCAGCTGTCCGCCCGTACCCGAAAGGGCGACGTAGTTGCCCAGCCCTGCACCGGAGGCTGTCTGGAACGAGCGCCACACCAGGCTGGCCATCGGGGTGATCAGCAGGCCCAGCACGACGACAGCCGTCAGCACGACGGACGCGGCATCGGCGCGGCTCAGCGGGGCGTCAGAGGGATTGCCGGACAGTCGCAACGCACGTTCCTGACGGGCACGGGTGGCCCCGGCGACGATCAGGGTCGCGCTCACCACCACGAGTTGCAGGATCGACAGCGCCGCGGCTGCCTGCAGGTCGAGAAGCTGGGTCGTCTGGTACCAGATCTCGGTCTCGATGGTGCCGTAGCTGGCCCCGCCGAGCACCAGCACCACCCCGAAGGCGGACGCGCAGAACAGGAACACCAGCGCGGCAGCGGAGGCGATCGCCGGCGCCAGCGCCGGCAGCGTCACTGTGGCCAGGACGCGGAGGCGGCCGGCTCCCAGCGTCCGCGCTGCGTCCTCCGCGCGCGGGTCGAGGCGGCACCACAGGGCGCCGACCGTGCGCACGACCACGGAATAGTTGAAGAAGACCAGTGCCGCAACGATTGCCGTGAAGGACTCCTGCAGTCCGAGGAAGCCCAGCGGCCCGTGGGTGGCCAGCAGCGACTGAAACGCCACCCCCACCACGACGGTGGGCAGGACGAACGGGACGCTCACCACCGCGCGCAGGAGACGGCGTCCCGGGAAGCGACGCCGATACAGCAGGTGTGCACCCGGAACCCCCAGCAGCACCGCCACGACGGTGCCGACGACGGCCTGCCCGAGGGTCTGCCCGACGATCCGCCAGGTACGCGGCGCGGCCAGCACCCCACCGATGCCGTCGAGGGTGACGATGCCGTCGTCCACGAAGCCACGGACGACCAGCGCGACGACCGGCCACGCGAAGAAGACCGCCAGGAATGCCACCGGCAGCACGGCGGCCAGCACCCACACGACCGGGCGTCCCCCGACCCCTCCCGGACCGAATTGGGGACTGTTCCAAACTCGGTCCGGGGGAGGGGAGAGCACGCGTCCCCTTCCCGTGACGGTCACCCGATGACCGCGGCCGTCCAGGCCTTGATCCAGGTGTCGCGGCCCGCGGCGAGGGCGTCGATCGACACCGTGATCGGGTCGTCGACGACCGCTGCGTTCTTGACCCAGTCGGCCGGCAGCTTCACGGTGGGGTCCACCGGGTTCATGTACATCTGCTCGGGGATCTCGGCCTGCACCGGTGCCGACAGCATGAAGTCGACGAACTTCCGCGCCCCCACCTCGTTCTGGGCGCCGGCGATGACCCCGGCGTACTCAACCTGACGGAAGCAGGTGCGGGTGAGGGCCTCGGTCGTCGGCTCGTAGGCGGGGGACGTGTTGTAGGAGACCACCAGCGGACGGTCGCCCTTGCCGGACGAGCCGGAGAACTCGACGGTGTAGGCCTCCGTCCAGCCCTTCACAACCTTCACCCCGTTCGCCTTCAGGGCCTTCCAGTAGTCGAGGTAGCCGGGGTCGCCCTTCTCGCCGACGGTCGCGGCAAGGAACGCCAATCCGGGAGAGGACGAGGCGGGGTTCTCCACAACCAGCAGGTCCTTGTACTCGGGCTTCACCAGGTCGTCGAGGGCTTCGGGGACGGCCAGCTTGTGCGCCTTGAACCAGCTGGTGTCGGCGTTCAGGCAGACGTCACCGAAGTCGATCGGGGTGAGGGAGCCCTTGTCGTCAGCGGCGTAGGCGGCAGCTGACGCCGGCAGCGCTGGCGCGGTGTAGGGCGTGACGATGCCTTCGGAGATGGCCCGTCCGGCAAAGGTGTTGTCGATGCCATAGACCACGTCGCCCAGCGGAGAGTCCTTGGTGAGGACGAGCTGGTTCACCAGCGTGCCGACGTCACCGGGTGCGACGAACGTCACGTCATAGCCGGAAGAGGCCTTGAACGCTGCGATGGTGGCGTCACTGAGCGCGAACGAGTCGTGGGTGATCACCGTGAGGGTCTTGCTCTCTGTCGGCGCGGCCGGGGTGGTGGACGAACCACCCGGCGCCACCGCGTTGCCGGCGCAACCGGCCAGCAGGACGGCGCTGAGCGCCGCTGCCGCGAATCGAAGTGACATTGTCTTCCTCCCAATAGCTCGGAGGGCCCGGGAA
>JBBRIY010000141.1:0-7129 GCA_038220215.1 Propionibacteriales bacterium | reverse complement strand
TCCGACCAGTGGCCGAAGGAAAGGAATCCGATCTTCTTCACGCCACAGGACAACGCGCCCGGCGCGAGATCATTCCCTCAGCCGGCCTTGGGATCGGGGATCGGGATGCCGAGTGCTTGCGACAGGTAGGCGTAGGACTCGGTGAGCTTGGCGTAGTTCTCGCTGTGGTGCTGCCACGACACCAGGTCATGACCGAGGCCGGCACTCGCCGGGATGACCACGACGTCGAGCTGGCCGGCGGGGACCAGGCGAGTCAGGAAGCGTTCATTGAACGCCCCGTCGATCCGTGGGTCGCCATCGTTGCGCACCAGCGTGAAGGTGGAGTGTGCCGGAGGCTTGTTCTGCGCGTCCGCCCAGTGGAACATCGAGAGCAGGCCTGCGATGCCCTTCAGGGAGAAGCGCGGGTAGTCGTAGCCCTGGACGTTCTTCTCCTTCATCTCATCGCTCCACCAGTTCCAGACGTCGACAGGCGAGAGGCGCAGCGCCCGCACCAGCGGACGGTCCTGCCACTCCTCGTAGCCGAGCGGGTGCAGCAGCGGCGTGAGCAGCACGGTGTGGTCCACCTCCGGGCGTTCGAATCCCGCCCAGACGCTCAGCGACCCGCCGCCGGAGATACCGATGACGGTCAGGTCCTCACCCAGTCCTGCGCCGATGTCGATGCTGGCATCGACGAAGTCCCGCAACTCGGTGGCGGTGATCTTCGAGAACTCGTCGGTCATCCGGTCGGCCATGCCGTGGCGCGGCAGGCGCGGGATCCAGACGTTGTAGCCCTGGGCGAGGTAGGCAGCCCCGATCAACCGGAACTGCTCGGGCAGGACGGTGTAGCCGTGGAAGATGACGACAGCCTTCGCAGCCGAGGAGCCGGTGAGCATCGCAATGCTGTGTCCCTCCGGCTGCAGGTCCATGGCTGACTCGGTCGCCGCCACCGCCTGGATGCCGGCCGCCGCCGCGGCGAAGGAGGTCGTGGGCTGCGGACGCGACGTGAGGTCGGGGTCCGTGATCGATGTGAACAGCACAAGGACGAGCAGGACGACCAGTGCGAGCATCATGCTGCCGAGGATCATGAAGAAGCGCTTCAGCTGACCCACCTCCGATCCATGTCGTGACGCGAGCCTAGACCCGGATGTCCAGGTCGAGGGGTCCGGCGGTGGGCGGGGGCTCGCCGAATTCGGCAAGGCAGTCGCGGGTTACTGCTTCAGTGGTGGCATCGGCGCGGGTGATCCGGTCGAGGGCGAACCAGCGCGGCGCCGCCCGAAGGCGACACCACGCCAGCAGGGACCAGGTCCCCCGGGTGTAGGCGAGAGCCTGCGGCTCGACAGTGCGGCGGGTGACGGAGCCGGTGAGGTCCACGAAGGTGATGCGCGTGACCAGGCGGTGCAGGGTCGCGTGTTCCACCACGGTCCGGGAGCGCGAGGTGTCTCGCTGGAGGCCTCGATCGACCCAGACAAGGGAGCGGGACGTGCGCGAGGTCTGGCGCACGGAGGCGGGCAGGGCTTCCTCCAGTTTGGCGAGGGCGGACTCGACGTCACGCCGGAACGGGATATCCCCGGCGACGCGCACGGCGGCGTGGAGACCGACCACTTGCTCCGCAGTCAGGGTGATCGGCGGCAGGGTGGCTGCCGGGTCCACGAAGTAGCCTCCGCGTGGACCGCTCTGTGCCCAGACCGGGAACCCGGAACCCATCAGTGCCTCCAGGTCGCGCCGCACGGTCCGGATGCTCACTCCCAGTTGCTCGGCCAGCTGCGTCGCCGTGCGACCTCTGGCGCCGGCGCGTCGCAGTTCCTCCCGCGCGGCATCGAGACGGTCGGCTCTTCGCATGACTCCAGAGTAGGTGACATCACGGTGTCACCAATAGGGGCGCAGGATGGAGCCATGACAACCGAGGCGAAGAAGAACACCCGTCCGATCGTGCTGCTGGGCGGCTACTGGCTGGGTCCCTGGGCCTGGGCGGAGGTCGTCCCCCGGCTGGAGGTCGCCGGTCACCAGGTGGAAGTCCCGGTTCTCCCTGGCCTGGGGGACGGTACCGCGCCGGAGGAGGTCACCCTGACGGATCAGGCTGACGCCGTCCTCGCGGTCCTTCGCACGCTCGTCGACCCCGTGCTGGTGGTGCATTCGGGTGCGGGTGCCATCGCGTCCGCAGTGACCGATCGGGACCCGAAAGCAGTGGCCAGGGTGGTCTATGTTGACAGCGGCCCGGTGACCAACGGACAGGTGCCCCGCCCCGATCTGGCCGGACTGGCTGTTGTCCCGGTGCCGACGATCGACGAGCTTGACGCGATGGGTCCGATGACCGCTGACCTGTCCGCGGGCCAACGGGCGGAGTTCGTGTCACGGGGGGTGCTGCAACCCGGTCAGGTGGCCACCGCGACGGCCGTGCTCCCGAACCCGGCACGCCTGGCCGTGCCGAGCACCCTCGTGTGCTGCGGGATCTCCAGCGAGCAGGAGCGCCAACTGGCCGAGGGCGGCAATCCGATGTTCGCCCCGACGCTCGAGCTGCGCGACCTCGACTTCGTCGACCTGCCCGGCGGTCACTGGCCGATGTGGGCCCAGCCGGAGGCGCTGGCCGGCGTCCTCGTGTCGATCGCCGGGCGCACCGGCTGACTCAGGCTGTGCCGCTGTGGTCCTGCGTCGGCCGGGCGGTGAGCCAGCCGAGGAAGGCCACGACCGCACCGAGGACGCCGAGCGCGAGCGCCGGTCCGCGCATGGGTCCGAGGGCGCCGTCGGTGATGGCGGTGACCGCCTCGGCGGAGATGCCGTTGGCGCCAGCGACGCCCACGCCCTCGGCGATCACCGCACGGAAGGCCAGCCAGACCACCGTGATGCCGGCTGTCACTGCCAGGCCGCACGCGATCACGGTGCGCCGGAGGTCGCGTGCAACCAGGAGCGCCAGCGTGGGCAGCAGCAGGAGCATCCACGGTAGCCACTCCGCGACGCCGGACAGCACCCGGTAGCCCGCCTGTGCCTGGGCCACCCGCTGCGGGTTGAGCTGGATGAGGTCGATGGCCGTGGTGACCGGCGGGATCCGTTCGGCGAGCGGGAAGCCGGTCTCGATCAGGCGTTGCTTCAGCGCGTCGACGAACGGCCCGAGCTGGAGCTGGAGCTTGCCGCCCTCGAGGGTGAGCAAGCCGCTCTCATCGCCGCTGATCAGCGCGACGAATTGGGTGTGGGTGGTGCGCAGGGCGACGTCCCAGACCTGGCTGAACGCCTCACTGGAGACGAAACGGTCGACCTGCGTGTCGATGAAGTCGGTGACGAATTCCTGCACCGGACCGGTCAGGGACGGCAGGAGCCGCCCCACCACAGGACGGTTGCCGGACACCTCATCGATAAGCTGCTGCGTGAGCCCCGGCAGGTCGAGCCGGTCGGAGATGGTCGAGCTCAGCTTCGCCGCCAGCGCCTGCTGGACGGCAGGATCCCGCGAGAGTGGAGCGTAGGCAGCGACGAAGGCTTCGGTGTCACTGACCTGGGTCTGTGCCCACGCCGCAACTACGGATGTCGGGGCGATAATGCCGGTCAGGGCCACCAGCACCGCGAGCAGCGCGGTGCGCCACCACTGTCTCACCAGAGAAGCGTCCCACAGCCTCGCCCTGGTCGACAGGGATCACTCGCCGAGGCGCTCGGCCAGCTCCAGCCACTCGCCTTCGAGTTCGGTCTGCCGGGCGACGGCCTGCTCGAGGTCCGCGCCGAGGGAGACCAGCTTCGCGTAGTCGCCGGAGCCATTGGCCAGCGCGGCATGGAGGCCCTCCATGCGGGTGGCGAGCTTGGCCAGCTGGGATTCCACGCGTGCCAGGTCCTTGCGGGACTGGCGGTGTCGGGCAGCCTCGGCGGCGCTGGTCGTGCGCGAGGCCGCGCTCGACGTGTTGACACCCTTGGCCTTTGCGTCGGCACGGGTGCGGCGGCGTTCGAGGTACTCCTCCACCCCGCCGGGCAGCAGGACGCAACTCCCGTCTCCGAGCAGCGCGTACTGGACGTCACAGGTGCGCTCGAGGAAGTAGCGATCGTGGGAGACGACGATCAGGGTGCCGGGCCAGGTGTCCAGGTAGTCCTCGATGACGGTGAGGGTGTCGATGTCGAGGTCGTTGGTGGGCTCATCCAGCAGCAGGACGTTCGGCTCGCTGAGCAGTAGCCGCAGGAACTGCAGCCGACGGCGCTCGCCGCCGGACAGCTCGCTGATGCGCGTGACCAGCTTCTGGCCGGTGAACCCGAAGTCCTCCAGCAGGTTGGTCGAGGTGACGTCGCGGCCGGTGGCGAGCCGGGTGGCCCGCTGCAGGCTCTGCACAGACTCCAGCACCTGCTCGGTCTCGTCGAGCTCGGTGACGGCCTGGGAGAGGTGGCCGAGGCGCAGGGTCTTGCCCTGCTTCAGCCTGCCCTGCTGTGGCGCGAGGTCTCCGGTCAGCAGGCGGAGCAGTGTCGTCTTGCCCGACCCGTTGATGCCGACGAGGCCGATCCGGTCACCCGGCCCGATGGACCAGTCGAGGTGGTCGACGAGGGTGCGCTGGTCGGGCAGCGTGTAGGTCACCTGGTGCAGGTCGAAGACGTCCTTGCCCAGGCGTGCGGTTGCGAAGTCGCGCAGCCGCAGGGTGTCGCGGGCCGGCGGCTCATCCTCGATCAGCACGTTGGCCGCGTCGATGCGGAACTTGGGCTTGCTTGTGCGCGCCGGCGGTCCGCGACGCAGCCAGGCCAGCTCCTTGCGCAGCAGGTTCTGCCGGCGCGACTCGTTGGTCGCGGCCTGCCGCACGCGCTCTGCCCGGGCCAGCACGTACGCGGCGTAGCCGCCGTCGTAGGCGTCCACGACGCCGTCATGGACCTCCCACACCCGGTTGCAGACCGCGTCGAGGAACCAGCGGTCGTGGCTGACCACCAGCATGGCCGTCCCAGCCGCCTGGAGCAGGTTCAGGTGCCCAGCCAGCCAGGCGACGGCCTCGACATCGAGGTGGTTGGTCGGCTCGTCCAGCACCAGCAGGTCGTGGCCGGCCAGCAGGACGGCCGCAAGGCTCACCCTGCGGCGTTCGCCACCACTGAGCTCATCGACCGGTTGGGCCAGATCGAGTGTCCCGAGCAGGTGGGTGACCACGGCGCGCTTCGCAGCGTCAGCCGCCCAGACGTGGTCGGCGCGGCCCTGCACTGCGACGTCACGCACGGTGGCTCCCGGCGCGAAATCCTCGACCTGGCCGAGGTGCCCGATCGAGGCGGAACGGTTGCGCACCACCTGTCCGGCGTCGGGACGCAGGGTGCCGACCAGCAGCCGGAGCAGCGTGGTCTTGCCGTCACCGTTGCGTCCGACGACGCCGACGACGTCGCCGTTGTCGAGGCCCAGCGAGACCCCGTCGAGGATCGTGCGGGTGCCGAACGCCAGCGAGACGCGTTCGGCGTTGACCAGGTTCGCCAAGCTCAGCGACCGCGCATGGCGCGGTTGGCGCCCTTCATGGACGGCAGCGGGCCCCGGGGGATCGGGACCTTCGGACGGGAGGCGTCAAGCGCTCGCAAACGGGCCTTGACGTCGGTGACCTGGCTGGGCTCCAGCTTTTTCGGGAGCTTCTGGAGGTGCTTGGTCAACTTACCCAGGGGCACCTGGCCCTCGCCGTCACCCATCAGGATGCTGGTCACGCCGACGCCGTAGGCCACCTGTTCGTGCTTCTTGGCCTCGCTGGCCATCAGTGCCTTCACCCGCGACGGCGCGCCCTCGCCGATCAGGATGATGCCGCCCGGGCCGACGGCGCGGTGCACCACATCGAGCTGACGGGTCGCGGTGATGACCGGGGTGTAGAACCACTTCTTCTTGTCGAGCATCGACAAGGCCACCTCGGCAGAGCCGGGCTGGCCGGCGTAGCGGACGAAGGTCGCCTTCTTCGCCCGGTCGAGCATCACCCACAGGGCGGCGGTCAGGCCGCCGGTCACACCCAGGATCAGCCACATCCACCACGGGGGCAGGAAGATTCCGACGATGACCGAGACGATGACGACAGCGAAGAAGGCTCCCAGCAGCCACAAGTTCAGCTGCGGGTCGTTCTCTGCGGTGACCTTGTAGGTCTGCCAGATCTGCTTGTACCAGGGCCAATCCTTGGGATCGGTCGAATTCTTCTTTGCCAGCTTGAGGGCCGCTACTTCAGCCTTCTGCTTAGCGGCCAGTTCCTTGGCCTTCTCGCTCGCCATCTAGGTACTCCGGGTCTCGTCTTGCGGCTGCTGCAGTTCGCGCGCGGCCATGGCCTGCCGGTACAACCGGCCTGCTCGGTAGGAAGAACGTACCAATGGTCCGCTCAGTACGCCGACAAAGCCAATTGCGGTGGCCTCCTCGGCCAGCTCGTCGAATTCCTGCGGGGTCACCCAGCGGTCGATCGGGTGGTGGTGGACGCTGGGACGCAGGTACTGGGTGATCGTCAGCAGCTCGGTGCCGGCCGAATGGAGGTCATGCATTGCCGCGCTGATCTCCTCGCGGGTCTCGCCCATTCCGAGGATCAGGTTGGACTTGGTGACAAGGCCCTGCGCTCGCGACCAGCTGAGCACCTGCAACGACTTGTCGTAGCTGAAGCCGGGACGGATCTGCCGGAAGATCCGAGGCACCGTCTCGACATTGTGGGCGAACACCTCCGGCCGGGTGTCCCACAACTGCTGCAGCAGCTCGCGGCGCCCGGAGAAGTCGGGGGCCAGCATCTCGACGCCGACGCCGGGGTTCATGGCGTGGATCTGCCGGATCGTCTCGGAGTACAGCCAGGCGCCCTCGTCCTCGAGGTCGTCGCGGCAGACGCCGGTGACGGTGGCGTAGCGAAGGCCCATGGTCCTCACCGACTCGGCGACCCGCACGGGTTCTGCCTTGTCGTAGCCCGACGGCTTGCGTGACTCGATCTGGCAGAAGTCGCAGCGCCGGGTGCAGGAGTCGCCGCCGATCAGGAAGGTCGCCTCACGGTCCTGCCAGCACTCGAAAATGTTCGGGCAGCCGGCCTCCTGGCAGACCGTATGCAGGCCCTCGTCCTTCACGAGCTTCTGGAGCTCCCGGTAGTCCGGGCCCATGGTTGCGGTCGTCTTGATCCACGGAGGCTTGCGTTCGATCGGGGTCTGCGCGTTGCGCACCTCGAGACGGAGCAGTCGCCGGGGCTGGGTGTCTGTCACCCGGCTATCGTAACTGCGCTTG
>JBBRIY010000140.1:0-7139 GCA_038220215.1 Propionibacteriales bacterium | reverse complement strand
GCGGGGACGATCGGCGTCTTCAGCTTCAGCTTGGGCATGAACTTGTCGGAGTCCTTCGAGACCCCTCCACCGACGACGAACAGGTCGGGCCAGAACAGGGCCTCGACACGCTCGTAGTAGCGCTGCAGCCGGCCGACGTACTCGCTGTAGCTGAGCCCGAGCAGTGTCTTGATGGACGCAGCCGCCTGCGTCTCCGCGTCGTGGCCGTCGATCTCGAGGTGGCCGAGTTCGGAGTTGGGGATCAGCACGCCGCGGTACAGGATCGCGCTGCCGATGCCGGTGCCGAGAGTGGTCATCAGGACCAGGCCCTGGTGGTCCTTGGCCGCGCCGAACTTGACCTCTGCCACGCCGGCGGCGTCCGCGTCATTGACGAGCACGACGCTGCGTCCGAGGCGGTCGGAGAAGATCTTCTCGGCCGGGGCGTCGATCCACGACTTGTCGATGTTCGCAGCGGACCGCGTGACGCCGTGAGTGACAACGGCAGGAATGGTGATGCCGATCGGCCCGTCGCCCATCTGGTCGGCGAACTCGGCCACGATCTGCGCAACGACGTCGGCGACGTTGGCTGGCGTGGACTTGGACGGGGTTGGAATGCGGAGGCGTGGGGCGGCGAAGTCGCCCGCGGCCAGGTCGACCAGGGCTCCCTTGATTCCGGAGCCGCCAATGTCGATGCCCAGCACTGGTTGGTTCTGCATGGGGTCCACCCTAGCCAGAACCGGGGCTCGGGCAGTCGTCGTTCAATAGACTCTTTGCGTGACAACATGGCTGGTTACCGGCGGAGCCGGGTACATCGGGGCACACGTGGTGAGGGCCTTGCACGCGCAGGGGCTTTCGCCGGTGGTGCTGGACAACCTTTCGTCGGGACTGGCCCGCTTCGTGCCGGCCGATGTGCCCTTCATCGAGGCTGACATCCTCGATACCGCCGCCGTCGCCGGCGCGCTGCGCGCGCACGACTGTGCTGGCGTGATCCACGTGGCCGGCTACAAGTACGCCGGGGTCTCAGTGCAGCGTCCGCTGCACACCTACGCCCAGAACGTCACCGGTACCGCCAGCGTGCTCACCGCCATGGCGGAGGTCGGCGTGCCGAACATCGTCTTCTCCTCCTCCGCAGCCGTGTACGGGACGCCGTCGGCCGACCTGGTGACCGAGGACTCCCCGAACGCTCCTGAGTCGCCCTACGGTGAGTCGAAGCTGATCGGGGAATGGCTGATCAACGACCAGGCCCGCGCCACCGCCGGCTTTCACGGGGTGAGCCTTCGGTACTTCAACGTTGTCGGCTCCGCCACGGACCTGGTGTACGACGCCAGCCCGCACAACCTGTTCCCGCTTGTCATCGAGGCCTTGCTGGAGGGACGGACGCCACGCATCAACGGCGTCGACTACCCGACGGCGGACGGCACCTGCGTGCGCGACTACGTCCACGTCGGCGACCTGGCCACCTCCCACGTCGCTGCGGCCCGGGCACTGGAGGCGGGACGCGAGTTGCGTCCGGCCTACAACCTTGGCAGCGGTGAGGGCCTCAGCGTCCGGCAGATCATGGACTCGATGGCCCGCGTGACCGGCATCGACTTCACCCCGGAGATCGGCGAGCGGCGCGCGGGTGACCCCGCGCGGATCGTGGCCGAAGGCAAGGCCGCAGCCGCTGACCTGGACTGGAGGATGAGCTACTCGGTCGACGAGATGGTGGCCTCCGCCTGGTCTGCACGCAAGGCGTCCGGCCCCGCCTGACCCCGTCGCTCCCCCTCCAGCCCCGACTTGTCAGAATCTGGGGTCGCAATGGCGGCCTGAGCTTCTGACAAGTCGGGGTTGGTCGCGGGGAATGGCTCCGACACGTCGGGGCCGTGGAGGTGCAGGAGGGCCATCAGCTCGGTCTGGCGCTCGAGGACGACGCCGGCGTCCACCCCGGACGCGTGCGCTGCAATGTGCATGCCGGCGGTGTGGAACTCCAGGTCTGCCAGACCGAGACGACGCGACAGGAGTCCCTGGGTGATCCGCACCGACTGGACTCGGGTGTGCGGCACCAGTTGCCAGCGGCGCACGAGCCAGCCGTGCTGCGCAACCACCAGGTACTGGTCGTGGCCCCACCGGAGGAAGGGTCCGGAGAAGGGGTGCAGCCACCGTGCACGCTGCGGGGCTGGCGACAGTTCGACGGTGGTGAAGTCGGCACGCGGCCAGATGGCGGCGAGGGCCACACGCACCTGTTCGAAGGTGCCCGCCGGCAGCAGGATGGTCGAGACGCCCGAGGCGTCCTCGTTGTCCGTGACGGCACCCCAACCGATCACCTCAATGTCGATGCGGTACAGCCCGAGCAGCCGCCACACCGGCGACTGGCTCAGCTGGGCCGCCTGGATGCGCCGTGCCGGGAGTGACTGGCTGGTGAGGCTGGTGAGTCCGCGGGAGATCCGCAGGCCGTGCTCCCGTCGGGAGAGGGTGTAGTTGAACTGTCCGGTCACCCGGCGGCTCACGAACCCGAACAGGCCGCTGATGGTCGGGATGCCGGCAGCGAGCAGCACCCACCACTGGCCGACCGCGAGGCCGACACCGACGAACAGCACGCCACCGAGCACGATGAGCCAGAACTCGTGGGACGTGACGGCCGCCAGCACCAGCGTCTGTGGCGGCACCTGCACCAACACCTCGTCTGTCTCGTGCAGGTCGGTGAGCACGGACACCGAAGAGGTGGTCGTTGCCGCCTCGGCCTGGTAGCCACGGGCACGGGTCAGCAGGTAGTCGCGCAGGGCGTAGGCCCTCCCCAGAGAGAGGTAGCGCAGCTTGGAGCGCTCCTGGGAGCCGACGTCGATCTGCAGCTCTGCCAGCCCGAAGATGCGGGCGGCGAAGGGCTGCACCACGTCGATGGCCTGCACCTTGTCGAACGCGACGCGCATCGAGCGACGGAAGATCGCCCCCGTGTCGATGCGCAGTTCATCCGCGTCGATGACGAACCGGGTGAATCGCCACGAGATGTAGCCGGCCACCCCTGCCGCGAGCGCCAGCGCTGCGACTCCGAGCAGGATGATCTCCAGCGGCGGCAACGTCCGTTCTTCGCCATTGGGAAGGAATTCTCTTCCGATGCTGATCACGAGGGCCAGCAGCACGACCCAGCCGCGGATGAAGGGGGTGAGGGGGTGCGGTCGTTCCGTCAACTTCATCGGCGTCGGCGTCGGTGGCGTTACGTCATCGGTCGCCGGTGCGTCGGGCGGCAGGAAGCCGACCGGATCGGGGTCGGCTGTCATAACGGGAGCGCCTGCGCCTCTCCGGTCGCGATCAACCGGTCGCGGAGCGCGGCTGCGTCCTCCTGCTGCAGGCCAGGGATGTGTCCAGCCGACTGGACGCTGGCCGTGACCAGCTCGACCCGGGCAAGCCCCCACGCGCGATCGATGGGACCCGACTCGACGTTGACCGAGAGCATGCGGCCGTACGGGATGGCGGTGAGTCGGTTGTTCCACAGACCGTGCGTGATGAGCAGGTCCTCGTCCCGTTCGGCATAGCCGAAGGTGCGCACCCAGCGCCCGGCCCGGATGACCCGCCACCCGGTCCACCCGAGGCCGGCGACGGCGAGGGCACCGGCCCAGCGCCAATCAAGGAGGAAGCCCACGGCCACTGCTGCGATCGCCGCCGAGATGAGGTTGTAGGTGAGGGCTCCCAGCCGCCGTACCGTGACGTAGCGGTCGGGCAACCGCTGCCAGTGTGCTGCGGGCGTGAACAGGTCGGTCATGAAACGAATCTAGCCCCGGAACTTCTTTACCTTGGGGTTGCGGATGTCCACGCCCCCGAAAGCGACGAACCCCTTGACGGTGATACGGGGCGCGGACGGATCGGGCGGGGCGAGCTTGCCGACGTCACTGCCGCCGAGCACGGCCATCACCTGGTTGTTGACGTCGGTGCCGGGGGGGACGGTGAGCTCGATGCCGCCGAAGAGGCAGAACACGTTCACTTCGACGTCCTGGGACTCGAAGATCGCCTGGGTCAGGTCGATCTCTGCACCGCCGAAGACGGTGAGGATCGAGGTGTGCTTGCGGACTCGCCAAGCGTGCTTGCGGGACGCCCCGGCGAAGATGGCGACGATCTGGTCGGAGGACTCCGTTGCGTTGGAGGCGTCGTAGTTCACCACCGGGCGGGCTGCCGCGGGGCCGACGAGGTCGCGGGTGAGGGGAACGAGGTCATCGAAGGTCTCGGCCAGGCGTGCAGTAGCGATGCGCTGGTCCCGCTCGCCAGCGGTCAGACGGCCCTCGGAGTGCGCGGCATTCAACAGGGCGACGACGTGGTCGCGGTCGGCGTCGGCAGCGGTCAGGTCTCCTCCGACAACCGGGCCGACGTCAGTGGGTTCGAGAGGGTTGGACATGCCTTGAACCTAAGCCCACAGGGGGGACTGTGGAAGCCAGATAAGCCCTGTTCGGGGTGGTTTCCGGGCGAACCCTTACGACGGCCGGCGGGCAGCTCGGTCGCCTCGGTGATGGAGCGGAACCACAGGCGGCGGTAGGGTTTTCGGCATGCGAAAGCTGCTGATCCTTGCCGCGATTTTCTTCGGCTCCGCTGTGGTCGGCCTGCTGGTGGCGGGGCTGCTGGTGCCCGGCATGGCGGTGGGCATGTCCGGGTTCATCGTCGCTGTGGTGGTGTTCACCATCGCTCAGAGCGTGCTCACACCGCTGGTCACGAGTGTTGCTCGCCGCTTCTCGCCCCCACTGGTGGGCGGGGTCGGCGTGCTCTCCACCGGACTGGCCTTGTGGATCGCGAGTTCCATGCAGGGCGGCATCACGTTCGCGTCCTCGACGGGCTGGATTCTTGCCACGCTCATTGTGTGGCTGGTGACCGCCTTGGGCAGTTGGCTCCTGCCGCTGTGGCTTCTGAAGAAGACGGTCCGCAAGGTCAGGGCCAAGTGAGCCTTCGCTCATCCCGTCCGGCCATCAGGCGGCGATGAGGCCCTGCGCCCGGGCGATGCTGACCGCAACCAGCCGGTCGTGGACGCCGAGCTTGGTGTAGACGTTGCTCAGGTGCTTGTGGACGGTGCGCGGGGACAGTCCGAGGCGGGCGGCGATCGTGCGGGCCAGGAGGCCTTCTGCGAGGAGCTGCAGCACCTCGACCTCGCGGGCGGTGAGGTTCAGGGCAGCGGCGGCGTCCGCGGCTGTGCGCACCTGCTGGGCGCGGCGGCAGGCGTCCGCGACGTGCGGTAGCAGGAGCTGGAGCGGGGCTACCGACTCGGCGAGGAGCGCCCGGGCCTCCGGGCTGAAGCCGCCACGCTTGGCGAGCGCCACAACACGGACGCGGTCCTGGCCGGGAGACTGTTCGACCAGTTCCGGGCCGATCGTGACGATCTCGCCGAGGACGGGGTGGTGGCCGGCTTGGAGGTGCACTCCCTCGGAGCGACGGCCGCCGTGGAGGGCGGCGTCGGCGAGAACCGCGGCATGGCGCTGGTTCGGGAACGCCGCATGAACGCGCAGTCGGCGGCCGAGGTCGATCCCCAGAAGCGCTGCGCTGTCTGCCCCGGTCGCTTTCGCGAGGATGTTGCACACGAGCTGCTCGGCCTGTTCCCCGTCATCGATGACTGCCATGGCCTGCGAGATGAGGTCGACGATGCTGATGGCCCGGTCTTCTCTGGTCACCGGCCCGCTCCCCCTTC
The DNA here is from genome assembly GCA_038220215.1 of Propionibacteriales bacterium. GTDB lineage: Bacteria > Actinomycetota > Actinomycetes > Propionibacteriales > Propionibacteriaceae > Propionicimonas. The sequence continues at coordinate 1,522 of JBBRIY010000140.1, read as the reverse complement.
TGTTCCACCCGAGGAGTGCCCTCGGCGGTTGTCACTAAGCAGTTTGGCAGACACAGGTGCCAAACAGCCAAGGTTTCGACGCAAAGGGCGACAGCGTGGCGCGCTCGATCCTGGCGTGCGGGCGCCAACCGGCTCCGGCTAGACTGCCTCTCGCGCGGACGTCGAGGCGTCCGCACGCGGATGTAGTTCAATGGCAGAACATCAGCTTCCCAAGCTGACAGTGCGGGTTCGATTCCCGTCATCCGCTCCACTAAAACCCCTAGTCAACACCTGGTTGGTTGTTCGATTATCCCGTAGATTCTAGGCCCCGTTCCGAGCGTGCCACCCACGTGCCACTAAGGTCCGGATTTGCGTGCCACTCAGATGTCTACAAAGTGCGACGGCATGGTCTGGGACCGGCCCGCGCGCACGGGGCAGTGGCACGGATGTGGCACGGCCCGAGGCCATCCCGGCACCGTCATAGATCTGGTTGGTCTTGATGAAGTCTTCGGCGGGCGATGGCGGGCCGAGCCTGGCGAGCCTGGTGGGCTCGCAGGAGCGGACTTACAGCCCGTCGCGCAGCAAGTACATGCTTCCGTCCCGGAGGTCAGCGGATGGGTAAAGGCGGTAGTCAGCAACCTTTTGCGTCAGCCGTGCAGGGTGCGCGGGCGAATCGACTGCGGGCCTTCGTGCCACCGGCGTGCCACTACGCTCGCGAGCTGGTGTTCTTCCCACGTTGCCGCGCGGCGCGCCTGACGATCTGGTCGAGCTTGTCGGCGATCTGAAGATCCCGTTCGCCGGTTCGGTGTTGGTAGATCATTGCTGCCTGCAGGCTGGAGTGGCCCATGCGTCCCATGAGCTCCTTTGTGGTGGCACCCGCGGTCGCGGCCAAATGGTTGCCCGTATGGCGAAGATCATGCAGATGCGTGCCCTCGAGGCCGGTGGCGATCAACGCCCGCTTCCACACCTTGTGGAAGTTCCCGCTTTGCGGGGTGACACCTTCAGGGCCAATGAACACCCGTCCGTGAACGCCCTTCTCGGCGAAGATTCCGAAATGGTTGCGAAGCTCGTCGCGCAGGAAGGCGGGTAGGGCGACCTCTCGTCGGCCGGCTGCGGACTTGGGTTCCTTCACCGATCGGACGCCGCCGGGTAACTCGCTGATCGAACGCTGGATCTGAACGGTGCAGCGGTCCAGGTCGAAGTCAGACTTGCGCAGCCCCATCAGTTCGCCCCAGCGTAAGGATCCGAAGACCGCGAGAAGCACAAGCGTGCGATAGCGCGGTTCGATCGCGTCGGCAAGTGTGAAGACCTGCTGGACCTTGAGGACCGGGCGCTCGGCGGGGTGCTCCGTGCCGGCCCCGACGATGCGGCACGGGTTGCGGCCGAGGATGCCGTCATCGGCTGCGGTCGCAAGGACTGCCTTGAGGAAGCGGTACGCCTTTGCGACCGTGCTCGGCCCCAGGCCATTCTCGATGAGGTGCTCTCGCCAGTTCCGGATCGACGTGGTGCTGAGTGCCCGCAGTTGCTTGTCGCCAAGGATCGG
>JBBRIY010000139.1:0-7144 GCA_038220215.1 Propionibacteriales bacterium | reverse complement strand
CCCGCCCGGACACCTCGCGCAGGGTGAGGCTCGAGGACGTGCGCAACTCCCTGAGGGACTCGCCGAGAAGCTCCCGCATCAACAGCGGTCGCTCACGCACTTCCTGGATCATGGGCTTGACTCTACCTGTTCCGTCCGCGTAGCTCGCTGACGATCCCTCAACGCCACGCGGGAAGTCGTTGTTCCCCGCCCCCGTCAGCCGGCGGCCAGCGCCCGCGCCACGAGGGCAAGGGCCGCCCGCACCGTCGCGTCACGGATGGCAGCGCGGTCGCCGCGGAAGTCGTGCCGGACGGCGAAGGCCGGCGCCGACGGCGAGGCGAGGCCCACCCAGACTTCGCCCGGCTCGTGGCCGTCCTGGGGGGTCGGACCGGCGACCCCGGTGGTAGCGACGGCCCAGTCGGCCCCCGTCATCTCGCGTACGCCGGCGGCGAGGGCGATCGCCGTCCGTTCGGAGACCGGGCCCTCGGTGGCGAGCAGTTCCGCGTCCACGCCGGCGAGGCGCCGCTTCATCGGCGTGGCGTAGGCGACGACGCCGCCGACGTAGGCAGCCGATGCCCCGGGGACGGCGGTGATGGCTGCACCGAGCAGGCCGCCGGTCAGTGACTCGGCCGTCGCCAGCAGCTGGCCCCGTCCGGTCAGCGCGGCCACCACGGCTGCTGCGACGTCAGGTGAGTCCACTCTTGGTCCTGATCGCCTCGGCGCGCAGGCGCCAGGCATCGCGCACGTACATGCCACCGGTCACGACGGTGAGCACGAAGGCCGCACCCATGACGAGCCAGGAGAGGACGAACCAGAAGGGCAGGATGCTCTGCAGGGGAGGCATCGGGTAGGGCAGGAACATGATCAGGGCGATGGATTGCAGCACGGTCTTCAGCTTCCCGCCGGCGGCCGCTGCCATCACCTCGTACTTGAGCATGGCCACCCGCATCCACGTGATGCCCCACTCCCGGATGAGGATGACGATCGTCACCCACCAGGGGAGTTCACCAAGAATGCTCAGGCAGATGAAGGCCGCGCCGGTGAGGGCCTTGTCCGCGATCGGGTCCCAGATCTTGCCGAAGTCGCTGACCAGGCCGTAGCGCCGGGCGATCTTGCCATCGAAGAGGTCAGTGAGAATGGCGACGACGAATGCAGCGGTCGCGCCGAGGCGCCAGGTGAATTCGTTCGGATGCAGGAAGAGCAGGAAGACGAAGACCGGCACGAGCACGAGGCGCAGGATGGTCAAGGCATTCGGGAGCCAGGGTGGCACGCCCGCGCCGATCGGCCGCTGCGTCATTGCCCCTCCAGCTCTACGACGAGATCTACCCCGTCTGTGGCCGTGACATTACCCCAGACCATGACGCCGGGAGCCAACGCGTCGCAGACGCCGGCGATGGTGGTGCTGCCGTCGGTTTCCGGTCCCTGGTGCGCGGCCCGTCCCTGGGGCGCGCCGTCATCGGTCCTGCCCTCCACCAGTACCCGGACGCGCTCGCCGGTGCGCTGCTCCGCGCGCTGCGCCGATGCCTCGTCGCACAGTGTCGCGAGGCGGTCGACGCGGTCGCTGATCACGTCATCGGTGAGCTTGCCGTCCAGCGTCGCGCCTTCGGTGCCCTCCTCATCGGAGTAACCGAACACACCGACGGCGTCCAGTCGCGCAGCGGCGAGGAAGTCGCCGAGGATCTCGATGTCGTCCTCGGTCTCCCCAGGGAAGCCGACGATGACATTGCTGCGGACACCGGCTTCGGGGCGGACGGTACGGATCCGCGCGAGCAGGTCGAGGAAGGAGTCAGCGTCGCCGAAGCGCCGCATCCGCCGCAGCACGGCAGCAGAGGCGTGCTGGAAGGGCAGGTCGAAGTACGGCACGACGGTCTCGAGGTTCAGCATCGCTTCCAGCAGGTTCGGGCGGACCTCTGCCGGCTGCAGGTAGGACACCCGGATCCAGTCAAGCCCGCCGACCTTCGCGAGGCCGACTAGCAGGCGTTCGAGGTTGGTGCCGAGGTCCTTGCCGTAGGCGCTGGAGTTCTCGCTGACCAGGACGATCTCGCGGACGCCGGTCTCGACGAGCCATTCCGCCTCGGCGACCACTTCGGCCACGGGGCGGGAGAGGTAGGAACCGCGGAAGGACGGGATGGCGCAGAACGCACACCGCCGGTCGCAGCCCGAGGCGATCTTCAGCGAGGCCGTTGCGCCGCCTCCCAGGCGGTGGCGCAGCACCCGCGGACCGCTGGCCGGGGCCAGCCCGTCCGGCAGATCACCAATGCCGTGACCGGGGACGGAGAGCCCGATGGCGCCGGCATGCCGGGCAACAGGCGTTACCGGGAGCAGGCTGCGGCGGTCCTTGGGAGCGTGGGCCTCGTGATGGCCACCGGCGAGGATCCAGGTCAGCCGCTCTGCAATGTCGGGGTAGTCGTCGAAGCCGAGGACGGCGTCAGCCTCGGGCAGCGAAGCCGCGAGTTCGGCGCCGTACCGCTCAGCGAGGCAGCCGACGGCAATGACGGCCTTCGTCGTGCCGTTGCCCTTGTGCTCCGACGCGTCCAGCAGGGTGTCGATCGAGTCCTTCTTGGCCGCGTCGATGAAGCCGCAGGTGTTCACGACGATGGCAGCAGCAGCGTCCGGATCGGAGACAAGAGTGAACCCGCCGGCGGCGAGACGTCCGGCCAGTTCCTCGGAGTCCACGTCGTTCCGGGCGCAGCCGAGGCTCACCACATGCACTGGCGTTGTGCCCTTCGAACCGGAACTCACTCGTGCCACGCTACCTCAGCCAGCGCGCAACGCCGCCAGTACCTCATCAAGGTCATCGGGCTTGACAAGCACCTCTCGGGGCTTGGAACCCTCCGACGGACCAACGACTCCCCTGGTTTCGAGGATGTCCATCAGTCGTCCGGCCTTGGCGAAACCGACCCTCAGCTTGCGCTGCAGCATCGACGTCGACCCCAGCTGCAGGTTGATGATCAGCTGGGCGGCTTCCAGGACAAGTTCGAGGTCGTCACCGATGTCCTCCGCCACCGAACGGCCCGAATCGGTGTGAACAACGAGGTCCTCGCGGTACTGCGGAGCCATCTGTTCGGTGACCTGCTTGACCACGGCGCGAATCTCGGCCTCGGTCACCCAGGAGCCCTGCACGCGCAGCGGCTTGGACTGACCCATCGGCAGGAAGAGGGCATCGCCCTGGCCGACGAGCTTTTCCGCACCGGGGGTGTCGAGGATGACGCGCGAGTCGACCATCGAACTGGTCGCGAAGGCGAGCCGCGAGGGCACGTTGGCCTTGATCAGGCCGGTGACGACGTCCGTGGACGGGCGCTGGGTCGCGAGCACGAGGTGGATGCCGGCAGCGCGGGCAAGCTGGGTGATGCGGACGATCGAGTCCTCGACGTCGCGCGGGGCAACCATCATCAGGTCGGCCAGCTCGTCGACGATCACCAGCAGGTAGGGGTAGGGCGCCAGCACGCGCTCCGAGCCCGGCGGCAGCTTGACCTGCCCGCCGCGGACGGCCTTGTTGAAGTCGTCGACGTGCCGGAAGCCGAACGCCGCGAGGTCGTCGTAGCGCTGGTCCATCTCGCGGACGACCCACTGCAGGGCTTCTGCCGCCTTCTTCGCGCTGGTGATGATCGGGGTGACAAGGTGCGGGATGCCCTCGTAATGGGTGAGCTCGACCCGCTTCGGGTCGACCAGCAGCATCCGGACCTCCTCCGGCGTCGCCCGCATCAGCACCGAGGTGATGAGGGAGTTCACGAAGCTGGACTTGCCGGAACCGGTGGCACCGGCCACCAGCAGGTGCGGCATCTTGGCCATGTTGGCCACGACGTAGCCGCCCTCGACGTCCTTGCCGAGGCCAACGGTCATCGGGTGGTGGTCGTTGCGGGCACGGTTGGAACGCAGCACGTCGCCGAGGGAGACGATCTCCTTGTCGGCGTTCGGGATCTCGATGCCGATCGCGGACTTCCCCGGAATCGGGGAGAGGATCCGGACGTCGGCGGAGGCCACGGCGTAGGAGATGTTCTTGCTGAGCGCTGTGACCTTCTCGACCTTCACCGCGTTGCCGAGCTCCACCTCGTACCGCGTGACCGTCGGGCCACGGGTATAGCCCGTGACTGTCGCGTCGATCTCGAACTGGCGCAGCACCTCGGCGAGGCGCTGCACGATCTGGTCATTGGCCTGGCTGCGTGCCTTCGGCACCGAGCCGGGCTTGAGGATCGCGGGGTCGGGCAAGGTGTACACAAGGTCGCCGGAGATCGGCGGCTGCTCGGCACGCAGAGGTCCGGGCGACATGACCGGCACCTCGAGCTGCGGCTGCACGGGCTTCCTTGCCCTGCCGGGTGCCGGGGTGCTTGCGATCAGTTCCGTGACCTCGTCGGCCGGGTCGAGCTCGGGTTCCGGCTCGTCGACGATCGGGGTGTCATAGGCGCGGTGCTGGGCTCCGTACTCGATCTCGTCCTTCGGCGCGCGGCGGAAGCGCTCGCGCAGCGCGCCCAGCCGCTGGCCCAGTTCGCTCATCGGGATGCCTGCGATCACCAGCACGCCGAAGCCGGTCAGCAGTGCCAGCACAAGGACGGCGCCCCACACGGTCAGCAGCCGTTCCGTCAGCGAGGAGGAGATGTAGCCGAGGAAGCCGCCACCGTCGCGGACGAGGGCCGGCTCTGCGTAGCGTGGGACGCCCGCGGTGACCTGGATCAGTCCAAGGATGCCGAAGAGGGCTGACAGCCAGCCGACCAGCTGGCGTCCGGCGGTGCCGTGGCGTTCGGGGTGCCGCAGGGTGCGCCAGGCCATGCCGAAGCAGAGCACGGGGACGGCATAGGCGAACGACCCGAAGATGGTGGTGATGGCGAGCTTGACCCAGTTGCCTGCCGTACCGGGCAACCCGATCCAGAACTCGCCTGCGACGAGGAGGCCGAACAGCAGCAGCAGGAGGCCCGAACCGTCGTGACGCTGCTCCACCGGCAGGTCGCGGGCGCCGTGCCCGATCGCACGGGCCGAGTTGCCGACCAGGGTGGCAAGACCACGCCAGGTGACAGCGATGCCGTGCCCGATGCCGGAGAACAGGCGGCTGAGCCCGGACTGCTGGGGCTGCTTGCGCGCAGAGGGGCGCGCTGGTGGTTTCTTTCTTCCGGTGCTTCTGGAGGCGCTCGGGCGCGAGGTCGCGCTCGTACGGCTCCGCGAAGGGGAAGACGCGCGGGTCGCCATGCAACGAAGGGTAGGCGATGCCCGCGACGATTCCGAGCTTCCACGCCGGTGGGGCGCGTCCGACCCGAACCCGGGGACGGTTCCTGGCTCGCTTCACCGTGAAGTCGATGAGCTTCAGAATGGGCTCCCCCGCGCTCACTGAACCGAACCAGGAACCGTCCCCAGGTTCGCGCCAGACCCGTTGGTGAACCGAACCTGGAACCGTCCCCGCAGTTCAGCGGGCGAAGTGCTGCCAGCCAGCGGTTTCCCCGGTCCAGGGGGCTCCGTCGACCAGGACGTCCGGGTTACCGGCGAGGACGCGGCCGATAACGCGCCACCCGGACGGGACGCTGCCGGGGTCGAAGCTGCCGACCAGCGCGTGGTCGTCGCCGCCAGTGAGCTGGAAGACCAGCGGGTCTCCCCCACCGATGGCCGCAGCGACCGCCTTCTGCGGCTCGGCGATCTCGAACGTCGTGGTGTCGACGTCCAGCAGCACGCCGGAGGCCCGTGCGATGTGACCCAGGTCGGCCAGCAGCCCGTCGGAGACGTCGACCAACGCCGTGGCTCCAGCTTCCGCCGCCACCCGGCCCTGCCCGTAGGGCACCTCAGGCACCCGGTGGGCGAGCACGACGGCGCGCGGGGAGCGGAAGCCCCGGTTCAGAACCGCGACGCCGGCAGCGGCCCAGCCGAGCCGTCCGACCATGGCGATCACCTGGCCGGGACGGGCGCCGGACCGTGGCACCGGTGGCACGCCGCCGAGGTCGGCGAGCACGGTGGCGGTGATCACGATCAGCGCAGCGGAGGTGGTGTCTCCGCCGACCAGCTGCACTCCGGCCAGCTCGCACTCCTCGCGGACGCCCGAAGCGAACCCGTCCACCCACTGCGCGGGGGTCGACGCCGGGGCGGCGAGGCTGACCACCAGCCCGATCGGCACTGCGCCCATGGCTTCGGCGTCGGCGACGCAGGCCGCGACAGCCTTCCGTCCCACGTCGGTGGCAGCAGACCAGTCGGTGCGGAAGTGGACGTTCTCGACCATGGTGTCGGTGGAGACGGCCAGGTCGCCGGCCAGGCGCAGCACGGCGCAGTCGTCGCCGACGCCGAGCACCACCGGCCCGGACGCGGAGAGGCCGGACGTGATCCGGTTGATCAGCGCGAACTCGCCGAGCTCACCGATGCTCAACGCAGCCCCATCGGGCGGGCCAGCGCGAGGTCGACGAGGCTGGCGATGAGTTCGGGGTAGTCCAGCCCGCTCGCCGCCCACATCATCGGGAACATCGACGTGCGCGTGAAGCCGGGCATCGTGTTCAGCTCGTTCACCCAGGGCACGCCTGCGGCATCGACGAACAGGTCGACCCGCGCGAGGCCCTCCACCGCCATCGCGCTGAACGTGCGTCCAGCGAGTTCCTGGATGGCGGCCTGGAGCTCGGGCGTGACATCGGCCGGCACCTGCAGGGTCACCTGCTCCTCCGGAAGGTACTTGGCGTCGAAGTCGTAGAACGCGTCGGCAGTGTGCATCAGCACCTCGCCGGGAAGCGATACCCGCGGCGGTCCGTCGAGGTCCTGCAGCACGCTGACCTCGATCTCGCGGACGTCGACGAAGCCCTGCTCGACCACGACCTTGGGGTCGAACCGCTGCGCCTCCAGGATGGCCGCCTCGAGGGCAGTGGGGTCATCGACCCGGACGATGCCGATGCTCGACCCCCCGCGAGCCGGCTTCACGAAGACGGGAAAGGTGAGCTCGTCGCCGACGCGGGCGAGACTCGCGGCGCAGTCGTCGCGCCACTGGGCGGGGGTGATCGCGACCCAGGGCCCGACCGGCAGTCCGGCGGCGGCCATGGCTCGCTTCATCAGGTCCTTGTCCATGCCGATGGCGCTGGCCGCGACGCCCGCGCCGACGTACCGGACACCGAGCATCTCGAACAAGCCCTGGATGGTGCCGTCCTCGCCCCACGGGCCGTGCAGCAGGGCGAAGGCTGCATCGATGCCGGTGATGTCGCAGAGCTGG
>JBBRIY010000138.1:0-7144 GCA_038220215.1 Propionibacteriales bacterium | reverse complement strand
ACGGACGGGGCATGCCCCAGCGTCTCCCACATCTCCTCCGCGACGTACGGCGCCACCGTGCTGAGCGCGACAGCGATCGCCTCGACGGCCTCGCGGACGGCAGCGTCGGCCGGGCCGGCGCCACTGTCGATGACCTTGCGGGCAGCGTTCACCAGCTCCATGATCCTCGCGACGGCGACATTGAAGCGGTGTGTGTCCAGCGCTTCTGCGAGTTCTGCCACCGTCTTGTGGGTGGTCCGGCGCAGGCCGAGGTCGCCGGAGGCCGGGTCGGTACCCACCGCGCTGGCGACGTCCTGGGCCAGGCGGTAGGCGCGCTGCAGGAACTTCAGCGACGAACCCGGGGACATGTCGGCCCAGTCGATGTCGTCCTCCGGCGGCCCGGCGAACACGACGGTGATGCGGATGGCGTCAACGCCGAACGCGTCGATCTGCTTGCCCAGGTCGACGCCGTTGCCCAGCGACTTGCTCATCGCCTTGCCCTGGTTGATCACCTGACCCTGGTTCATCAGGGCCGTGAAGGGCTCACCGAAGTCGACCAGTCCCAGGTCCTGGAGGACCTTGGTGAAGAACCGCGAGTACAGCAGGTGCAGGATCGCGTGCTCCACGCCGCCGACGTACTGCGCGACCGGCATCCACTTGGCCACCTCTGCCGGATCGAACGGGCCGTCGGTGTAGTCGGGCGAGCAGTAGCGGAAGAAGTACCAGGAGGAGTCGACGAAGGTGTCCATGGTGTCGGTGTCGCGCTGGGCCGGGCCGCCGCACTTCGGGCATTCGACGTTCACCCAGTCGGTGGCAGAGGCCAGGGGGCTGGTGCCCTTGGGCTGCAGGCTCGAGCCGCGCAGGTCGGGCAGGGTGACCGGCAACTGGTCATCCGGTACCGGCACCTCACCGCAGGACGGGCAGTGCACGATCGGGATCGGGCAGCCCCAGAAGCGCTGCCGGCTGAGCAACCAGTCGCGCAGCCGGAAAGTGATCGCGGACTCGCCGCGTCCCTGCTCTGCCAGCTGGGCGATGATCGCGGCCACTCCGGCCTTCTTGTCCGCCAGCCCGGCAAGGCTCGGCGAGTTCACATAGGCACCGTCTCCCGGCGTCGCAACCCAGGTCTCGCCGGGGTCGGGCAGGCCGGTCTCGACGACCACCCGCACGGGCAGGTCGAAGGCGCGGGCGAAGTCAAGGTCGCGCTGGTCATGCGCGGGAACGGCCATGACCGCTCCGGTGCCGTACTCGGCGAGCACGTAGTCGGCCGCGTAGACGGGCAGCAGCTCGTCATTCACGGGGTTGATCGCGTGGACGCCCAGGAACACGCCGCTCTTCGGGCGGTCGGAGGACTGGCGCTCGATCTCCGTCACACGCTTGGTGGCCTCCAGGTACTCCTCGAAGGCCGGGCGCTGGGCATCGGTCACGATTTCGGCAGCCAGCGGCGCCTCGGGAGCAACGACGAAGAAGGTCGCGCCGAACAGGGTGTCGGGACGGGTGGTGAAGACCCGGACCGGCTCGTCACGCCCGTCGATGGAGAAGTCGACCCAGGCGCCCTCGGACCGGCCGATCCAGTTGCGCTGCATGGCCAGCACCCGGTCGGGCCAGGTGCCCTTGATGGTGTCCATGTCGTCGAGCAGTCGCTGGGCGTAGTCGGTGATCTTGAAGTACCACTGGTTGAGCTTGCGCTTGGTGACGACGGCACTGCACCGCTCGCACAGGCCCTGGACGACCTGCTCGTTCGCCAGCACGGTCTGGTCATTGGGGCACCAGTTGACGTAGCTGTCCTTGCGGTAGGCCAGGCCTCTTTCGTAGAACCGCAGGAACAGCCACTGCGTCCAGCGGTAGTACTCCGGGTCGGACGTGTGCAGGCGCCGCGACCAGTCGAAGCTCAGGCCGTACCGCTTGAACGAGCGGGCCTGGGTGTCAATGTTGGCGTAGGTCCAGTCGGCCGGGTGGGCGTCGCGGGCGATGGCGGCATTCTCGGCCGGCAGCCCGAAGGAGTCCCAGCCGATCGGGTGCATCACGTCGAAGCCCCGCAGACGCCAGTAGCGCGCGACCACGTCACCCATCACGAATGCTTCGGCGTGACCCATGTGCAGGTCGCCGGAGGGGTAGGGGAACATGTCGAGCATGTAGCGGCGTTCCCTGGACCCGTCGTCCGCGGGAGTGAAGGTGCCGTCCTCCTCCCAGAAGCGCTGCCACTTCTCCTGCGCCGCGGCTGCGTCGTAGCTCTTGCGTTCGGCCTCGATGGTCACTTCTCGATCTCCTTCGTGTTGCTCGCTCCCCGACAACCGGCATGAAAAAACCCCTGCGGGCCGTCAGGCTCGCCAGGGGCCGCCGCGACTTCGCAGAAGTCGCGGCTAGTGAAGCAGCAGGGATACGCAATGCACGGTCAAATGATAACCGAATCGCCACCGCCGCTGCTCCGGGCGAATCGCTGCGTTCCACAACGCCCCGGAGGTAAGAACAATTGTCCATCTCAAGCCGCCGCCGTGCCTCCCTGAGGGCGATTAGGAGAGCCTCACCTTGCTTGCGACAAGGGGAAATACCCCTCAACCTTGACTCATGGCAGTCACCCTCGGCATCAACGTACCGGCGACAACGCAGTCGTTATCCCAGCGGCTCAACTGGCTTCGCGCCGGCGTCCTCGGGGCGAATGACGGCATCGTCTCCACCGCCGGGCTCGTGTTCGGCGTCGCCGGCGCCACCACCGATTCGGTGGCGTTGCTGATCGCCGGCCTCGCTGGAATGGTGGCCGGCGCCCTCTCGATGGCCGGCGGCGAGTATGTCTCCGTCAGCAGTCAACGGGACAGTGAAAGGGCGGCGCTCGGGCAGCAGCAGGCCCAACTGCACGCAGATCCCCAGGGCAAGCTGCTGCAGCTCGCGGGCCACTACTCCGAGCGCGGCCTCTCCCCCGACCTGTCGCTGCAGGTCGCGACGGAACTGAGCCAGCACGCAGCCCTGGACGCCCACGCCCAGGTCTTCCTGAACCTCGACGCCGACGAGCAGGTCTCTCCCTGGGTTGCGGCGCGCGCCTCGCTGATCGCCTTCCTCGCCGGTTCCGTGATTCCGCTTGTTGCGATCATCACCACCCCGCTCGCCTATCGGCTCCCGTTGACGGTCGCCGCCGTCCTCGCAGCGCTCATCGTCACCGGGGTGGTCAGCGCGCGGCTGGGCGGCGCCCGTCGGCTGCCGGCCGTCATCCGCAACGTCGCGGTCGGGAGCCTGGCCATGAGCCTCACCTACCTGGTGGGCTGGCTCGTGGGCCAGCAATTGTGAACTGATCCGCCAGTGCCGCCAGGAGCGGCTCGCGTACCTGCGGCCAGGCCTGGGGAGGCACGACCTCCTCGTTGAGCCAGTCGAGCAGCGCTGCGATCGGCGCGAGCGGATCGAGGCGGTCGAGCTGTTCGAGACACACCATCGCGAGGGCGCCGTCGCCGTTCTGCCAGGCTGCCATGCCCAGCAGGCCGAGCACCGCCGGTCGGTGGACGGGCAACGTGTGCCGGACGATCCGCGTCCACAGCGCCAGTTGCTCCTCGGCGTTCTCCACCGACAGGTGCCGTAGCACCCGTAGTTGGGCCTCGTCGTGCTGCACGAGCAGCGCAAGCCGGACGCAGTCGTCACGGTCTGGAGCCTCGGTGGCGACCAGCAGGCGGCTGACAATGCGACGCCGGCCGCGAGCGCCGAGCCGGTCGAGCTCGATCCCCGCTGCCCGGAAGCGGGCCATCAGGTCATCGACCTCCTCCTGGGGCGGGCCGGCGATCCCCGCGGCGAGGGCCCTTCTCGAGGGGCGGACCGGAAGACCCAGCACTGCCGCCTCGGCGGCCACCGAAGGCACGCGGCATCCGATCGGGCCCGTCGGACCATCCGGCTCGTCGGAGCGCCAGGTGTCGGGGCTGACCTGCAGCAGGCGCTGGACCCGCACCTGGCCGCCCAGGACCGCACAGGAACCAAGGACGTCCCAGGCGAGGTCGTCATCGCCGGTGTAGGCGATGAACCAGGCCCCGGCGGCCGGGTAGCGGTCGAACAGCCGGCTCACCAAGGCCTCCGGGGAGCCGCGGCCCGAAACGGCGGCGAGGTCAACCCGCGCGGTGACCTGCACGCGGCCGTCCTCGATGACGATCACCACCAGCGACTCCTCGGGGTGGAACCCGATCAAGTACGGCACGAGGCCGATCAGGTCATCGATGTTGTGCACGGCCAACCGGGCCTGCGGCTCTGAGATGCTCACGTCCTTCGATCATCGGCAGCCACCAGCGGGCAGTGCCACCCGTCCACAGGCCACGTGCCCTGCAGGAAGTTGTCCACAAGTGGGTCATGGCGGCAACGGGTAGCCTTGTTGCCGATGAGCCAGCAACCACCAGCACACCCCTTCGGCGAACCGCCGCAGGGTTCGTCCGACGTCCCACCAGCCCCCCAGCAAGGGTGGACGCCCGCACCGCTCTCGGATGGTTCGCGACCCTCGGTCGGGGCTCGCCCGACCGTCTCGGGCAGGCCCGGGGCGCCGCTGGGCGGACCTGCGCTGCGCTCGGTGAACATTGACGGGTTCGCACCGCCGCGCTCACGACTCCCACTGCTGGTCACCCTTGTCGTGCTGGTGGTCGCCGCGCTGATCTGGGGAGCCACACTGCTGCTTCCAGCCTCGACTCCCGCGGCGGCCCGCAGCGCAAGCCCGTCACCGACGGCGACGCCGAGCGGTTCCGGCCTCCCCTTCCTGAGCCCGGACAAGCGCTTCTCCGGCCGCTGGGAGATCGTCGAACACCGCTGGACCGACTCCGGCCTCGAGGTGGAGATCACCGTCTCCGCCGACCGGGGCCCGGTGAACTACTCCTTCGTCGCGTTCAACAATGCAGGCGTGGACGCCACCGACCCTGTCGACGGCTCCGAGCAGCCGCTGTTCTCCGGAGAGCCCATTCCGACCGGGCAGGAGGAGTCGGGATGGCTGTTCTTCCCCCTCGAACGCGGTCCAACGACGATCATCCTCGCCACCGCCCAGGGCAACCAGATGTCGGCCCTGGCCGTCACCGGCTGATCCCGGCGTCACTCCCGCGTCCGGGGTGTGCAGCGACCCAGCCGCTAAGGTGACACGGTGAGGCTGCCGAAGACCGTGCTCGACATCGGCATTTTCACCGACGACTTCTACCCCGAGTCCGGAGGGGTGTCGCGCTCCATCCAGCTGCAGGTGCAGCAACTCAGTGCCGCCGGTCACCGGGTGACGCTCTTCGCCCCCGACGTGCAGTTGACGCCACCCCAGGAGTCCGCCTGGATGGGCGTGCCGTCCTGGCGGATGCCGGGCACGCCCAGCTACCTCTGCTCCCTGCAGGTGGGCCGCAGGTTGGCTCGACGCATCGCAGCCGACCATCCCCTCGACGTCGTCCACTCCCAGAACGAGCGGGGAGCGATCTTCCTCGCCGCGCAGGTAGCCAGGGAACTCGGCGTACCGCAGGTGCACACGTTCCACTCCAACTACGTCGGCACCCATCGCACCACCCCGCTGGCCTCCGGCCTCAACTCCGTGACGTACCTCGACTGGTCCGGACGATGGCTGCGACGCCTCGCCGGCACGACAAGCGGACATGCCGGCTTCCCCAGCGATCCGGACGCTGCCGCCGACTCGGTGTTCGCCCGCCGCGACTGGCGGAGCCTTGCCCGCCTTGCCTCGGCGGTCGACGCCTTCACCTCGCCGGCCGGCTATGTCGTCGACTCGGTCGTGGACGCCTCCGCCGGAACGCTGGCCGGACGCGGGCACGTCGTCCCGTCCGGGGTGCCCGAGGCGTTCGTCAGGGCCGAGCGGAAGCGTCCGCGTGGATCGGTGACGCGGTTCCTCAGCTGTGGCCGGCTGGGACCCGAGAAGCGGGTGGACGTCATCCTCGACGCGTTCGGCCGACTCGGGCGCGACGATGTGGAGTTGCACATCGTCGGAACCGGCTCAGCCGAAGGGGCCCTGCGGCAGCAGGCCGCCCGCATCCGGCACGGCAAGGTGCGCTTCCTCGGCCATTTCGACGACGCCGACCTGATCGCCCAGGAGATCGCGGACGCCGACGTCTTCGTGCTCGCGTCCTACCGCTTCGACACCCAGGGCATGGTGCTGGCAGAGGCAGCGGCGACCGGCACACCCATCCTCTACTGCGACGACCGGCTGAGCGTCGGCGTGGGACACGAGAACGCCCTGCTCACCGGACACGAGCCCGGCGAACTCGCCACCGGCATGCGCGCGTTGCAGGACGACCCGGAACGGCTTGAGACGATGTCGGCGGCATCGAAGGAACTGGGTCGCCAACTGACCGCCGCAGCGATGCGGGACAACTACCTCGCGGTGTACCGGCAGGCGATCGCAGCCCGTTAGCGGGCGGGCTACTCCTTGAGCCAAGCGCTGGCGTCCGCGTCACGACTCCGGCTAGCGCCGGTCGAACTCCTCGGCCGCCCCGTCCCGCTCGACCTCGTCCCTTGCTGCCTCATCGCGGGCCTCTGCCGCGCGGGTCGCGATCTGGTTGTGCTGGGCCTCCGGATGGTACTTGGACAGGATCACGACCCCGCCAACAGCGACAGCACCACTGATCAGCATGCCCACCGACTCCGTCCAGCCGAGCCGGACGCCCTCACCGAGCACGGTGAGCCCGAAGGTGACAGCGACGATCGGGTCGGTGGTGGTCATCGAACCCACAACGATCTCTGCCGGGCCGTTGGCGTAGCCCTGCTGCACCATCCAGCCGCCGACCAGGTAACAGATCATCAGGAACCCAACGACGGTCCAGAACAGCGGGCGGCCGAGGAAGTTGCCCGAGCGCACCAGCTCGGAGACGGTCTTCACCATCGCCGAGGACAGGCCATAGAAGAACGAGCCACCCGAGGCCCACATCAGGCAGCGGATCGCCGGAGAGCCGAAACGACCGAGGTAACCGAGGATCCCACCGACGGTGAAGACGATCAGGCTGGCGACGATGATGCGCGTGGGTGGGAGTTCGGTGTCCGGTGCGGCGCTGGAGGCGGAGAACAGGGTGAACACCACGATGCCGAAGATGGTGAGTGCCACCGCGCCCCAGATCGCCCTGCTGGGACGGAAGTGGTGGATCTTGGCTGCCAGCAGGACCGCCCACGGCACGGCGAGGATGCCGACGGGCTGCACAACGGTCACCGGCGCCATCATCAGCCCGACGATGTGCAT
>JBBRIY010000137.1:0-7161 GCA_038220215.1 Propionibacteriales bacterium | reverse complement strand
GAGCCGGGCTCCCTCGACGTCGCACAGCGCACCCTTGACGCGATGGCCCGTGGAGGTATCCATGACCAGGTCGGTGGCGGCTTCGCCCGCTACAGCGTGGACGCCGGATGGGTGGTGCCGCACTTCGAGAAGATGCTCTACGACAACGCCCTGCTGCTCGGCAGCTATGTCCGCGGCTGGCGGCGCGTGCCCGACCACGACCCGCTGCTGCGCGCACAGTGCGAGCGTGTGGTGCGCGGCATCGTCGGCTGGCTGGAGCGGGAACTGCTGCTGCCCTCGGGTGGCTTTGCTTCCAGCCTGGACGCCGACAGCCTCGACAGCCGTGGCATGCAACACGAAGGCATCTACTACTGCTGGTCGCCGGCACTGCTCACCGACGCCCTCGGTGAGGCCGACGGCGCCTGGGCCACGGAAGTCTTCCACGTCACCACCGCCGGCACCTTCGAGCACGGGCTGTCGACCCTGCAGCTGCGGGGTAACCCGGACGCCGCCCGGCTGGCCTCGGTGTCGGCCGCACTGCTTGCCGAACGGCAGCTGCGCTTCGCGCCTGCCCGTGACGACAAGGTGGTCGCCGCCTGGAACGGCTGGGCGATCGACTCGCTCGTCTGGGCGTCAGCGGTCTTCGACGAGCCGGGCTGGCTCGATCTGGCAAAGGGCGCTGCGGAGTGCCTGTGGCGCGACCACTGGGACGGCCGGCTGCGTCGCAGCTCACTGGCCGGTGTCGCGTCCTCGGTCGCCGGGTTCGCGGAGGACTACGGCGCCGTCGCGCTGGGCTTCGCACGGCTGGCCGGTGCCCTCGGTGACGCCGAGTGGCTGAAGCGCGCCCAGGAGTTGCTGGAGCAGGCTCTCCAGCTGTTCGCTGCCGAGGACGGCGGCTTCCACGACGCAGCTGCGGACGCCGAGCAGCTGTTCGCCCGCGCCCGCGACGTCAGCGACAACCCGACACCCTCGGGCACGAGCGCACTGGTGGCGGCTCTGCGCCTGGTGGGTTTGCTGGCCGATGATGCCGCCCTTCTCGAGCGTGCCGACCGCGCCGCGGGGACGCTGCGAGGGATCCTCGAGCAGGCTCCACGCTTCGCCGGCTCCGCGCTGCTCGACGCGCTGGTGGTCGACGAGGCCCGCACGGGGCTGCGTCCGGCCGTCGCGGTGGTGATCGGAGACCCGCTCGGTCAGGACGCCAGAGCGACCTGGCGGATGGCCCCGATCGGCACGGCCGTGCTCACCGGGGCTCCGGGGACGCCAGGCTTCGCGCACCACTTCGAGGATCGCTCCAGCCCTGGCGTCTATGTCTGCCGCGGCACCACGTGCTTCCCGCCCACGTCCGACCTTGTCGAGCTCCGCACAGCCCTCTGGAGCCGCGTCAACTGACCCCACCCGCACCCCGTGCGTCCTCGCGTCCCGACGTCCCGAATCCCCGACGCAACGTGGGGGAGCGCGGACGGGGGAGCGCAACGTGGGGAGCGCGGACGGGGGAGGGTGGTCAGTCGGCGTCGGGAAGCTTCGTGACGTGGAAGTTGAGGAACGAGCGGCTCGCGGTCGGGCCCCGCTGGCCCAGGTAGCGGGACTGGTGCGTCGGGGAGCCGTAGGGCTGCTCGGCCGGCGACGACAGCCGGAAGAAGCAGAGCTGGCCGACCTTCATGCCTGGCCAGAGCTTGATCGGCAGCGTCGCGACATTCGACAGCTCCAGCGTGACGTGGCCGGAGAATCCCGGGTCGATGAAGCCGGCCGTGGAGTGGGTCAGCAGTCCCAGGCGTCCGAGTGATGACTTGCCTTCGAGTCGGGCGGCGATGTCGTCGGGCAGCGTGACCAGCTCGTAGGTGCTGGCCAGTACAAACTCGCCGGGGTGCAGTACGAATGCCTCGTCCGGGGCAACCTGGACGAGCCGGGTCAGGTCGGGCTGCTCCTGCGCGGGGTCGATCACCGCGTACTTGTGGTTATCGAACAACCGGAAGAAGCGATCGATCCGCACGTCGACGCTGGAGGGCTGGACCATCTGCGCGTCGTAGGGCTCGAGCACGACTCGTCCAGCGGCGATCTCGGCACGGATATCTCGATCGGAGAGCAGCATGCCGCTGAGGATAATCCGCCCACCTGCTGACACGTCGCAGGACCGGTGGGTGGGTCAGCCGAGGATGGCGACCGCGATGGCTGCGAAGTGACAGATGGCCGCGGCGATCGTGCAGGCATGGAAGATCTCGTGGAAACCGAACCAGGCCGGCGAGGGGTTGGGCCCCTTGCGTCCGTAGACCACCGCTCCGACGGTGTAGAAGAGCCCTCCGAGGGCGATCAGGCCCACGACCAGCGGGCTCTGCGTCCAGAACGCGGGCAGCCAGGCGAGCCCGGCCCATCCCATGCCGAGGTAGCAGGCGACGTCCAGCCAGCGGGGCGCGGTGTGCCAGAAGACACGGACGACCAGGCCGATCACACCGACCGACCAGATCAGCACCAGCAGTTTGGTGGCCTCGTCGGGCGGCAGCAGCGCGAGCGCGAGCGGGGTATAGGTGGCGGCGATGAAGATGAAGATGTTGGCGTGGTCCCAGCGGCGGAGGGCCGCCTTGGTTGCCGGCTTCCAGTTGCCGAGGTGATAGGCGGCGCTCGTGCCGAACAGGAGCAGCGCGCCGGCCAGCCAGACGGCCGCGCCGAGCTTGCCCGTCAGGCTGGGGGCCAGGATTACCAGAATCACGCCACCGACGACCACCAGGGGGGTCATCCCCAGGTGGAGCCAGCCACGGAGACGCGGCTTGTCCGGGGTCACCGTCACAGCCAACGCTTCCACCATCCTGTCCCCCAACCTACGGTTCAGTAAGTTACGTTAGCGTAGGTAACGTCAGGGTTCAAGCTGGACCAGTTCGTGGACCGAGGAATCCGACATACCGGCGCGAGTCCCTGGGTACCTCGCCCTGTGGCCAGCGGCGATAAGGTGCAGGCATGAAGCTTCGGGTTCGCGAGAGGCTGCGGATTCGCGAGAGGCTGAACAAGCTTCAACCCCTCGGTTTCCTGTACTCCGCGTATGAAACCCAGGTGCTGGCCCAACTCGACCGCACCGCGCTACCGCGTCACGTCGCGGTCCTCGCTGACGGGAACCGTCGCTGGGCCCGCACCAACGCTCCCGACAGTCCGCTGGTCGTCGGCTACCAGGCGGGCGCGGACAAGCTGCGCGAGTTCGTCGACTGGTGCGCCGACCTCGGCATCGGCGTCGTCACCCTCTGGGTGCTCTCCACTGACAACCTGACACGATCGGGATCGGATGAAGTGGCTCCGCTGCTGCGGGTGATCGAGAACCTGGTCACCGATCTTGCCGCCAGTTACCGCGTGCAGGTGGTGGGCGACCTCGCCATGCTGCCGGACGAGATGGCCGACCGGTTACGTGCCGCCGAGCTCAGGAAGGACGGCGGCCTCCACGTCAACGTCGCCATCGCCTACGGCGGACGCCGCGAGTTGCGCGACGCCTTCCGCTCACTCCTTGCCAGCGAGGCAGAGAAGGGCACGTCCCTGCACGAGCTGGCGGAGACCCTCGAGATCGACCACATCTCCGAGCACCTCTACACCGCCGGCCAGCCCGACCCCGACCTGATCATCCGCACCTCGGGTGAGCAGCGGATGTCCGGCTTCCTGATCTGGCAGTCGGCCCACAGCGAGTTCTACTTCTGTGAGGCGCTGTGGCCCGATTTCCGCAAGGTCGACTTCATCCGCGCCCTGCGTTCCTACGCCCAGCGGGAGCGGCGCTACGGCCGCTGAGCCGAACTGGCTGACCCGAATTGGCTGGCCCGAGTTGGGGACGGTTCCAAACTCGGTCCAGGGCACCGTTCCCCGACCAGGGTTGACGGGCGCGGCATCCTTTCCGAATGACGGCAATGCGACGATCGGCGATCGAGCTCTCTGACGAAGGCGACACCGTCACGACGCTCGAGCTGTTCTTCGACTTGGTCTATGTCTTCGCCTTCACACAGGTCACGGGGCTGATGGCCCACGGCCAGGCGCCGGGGTCGGTGCTGGACGGGGCCATAGTGTTCGCGCTCCTGTGGTGGACGTGGTGCTCCTACGCGTGGCTGGGCAACATGGCACGCGGTGACCGCGGCGTGATGCGGCTGGTGCTCCTCGCCGCGACCGCGGCGATGTTCGTGGCCAGCCTCGCCATTCCGGAAGCATTCGACGACCTTCCCGGCGGAGTCAGCGGTCCGCTCGTGCTGGTGGTCTGCTACGCCGTCGTCCGCTTCCTGCACATCGGCGTCTACCTCGTGGCGGCCGGCAGCGATCAGGCGCTGCGCCGCCAGGTGCTGATCTCCCTTGCGACCTCTGCAGTGCCGGCCGTGGCCCTGCTCGCGCTGGGAGTGCTCCTGCCGGAATGGCAGCGTCCGATCTGGCTGGCCGCTGTGGCCTACGACATCCTGGTGATCTTCGTGACCTCCCGCGGGGGCGGGGGCTGGGTCGTGCGATCCGCGGCGCACTTCAGCGAGCGCCACGGCCTGATCGTCATCCTCGCCCTCGGCGAGTCCGTCGTGGCTATCGGTGTCGGCGCTGCCGAGCAACCGGTCGGCCTGCCGATCATCGTCGCGGCCGGTATGGGAATCGCCGTGGCGATCGGAGTGTGGCTGCAGTACTTCCTCGACCTCGCCCGGCAACTCGAGCACCCGTTCGGCCAGCTCGCCGGACGCGAACGCGCCCGTGCGGCCCGCGACGTCTTCACCTACCTTCACCTGCCCATCGTCGGAGGCATCGTGATCGGGGCCCTCGGCATCGAGCAGGCGGTCGCGCACCTCGAGGACGGTCATCTCGGCTCCCTTGGTGCCTGGACGCTGTGCGGTGGGCTCGCCGTGTCGGTGGCGGCGATGGCCATCGCGGCACGTCGCCTCGGTGGGCACTGGTCGGCGTGGCGCCTCGGGCTCGCAGTTGGCCTGCTCGCCGTGGCACCACTGCTGCCCGACGCCCAGCCCTGGCTGGCGCTGGCCATCGTCGCCGTCGCGCTCATCGGGACCGCCGTGGCGATTCACACGACAACTGACGCTGCACCCGCTGTGGACCGAATTGGGGACGGTTCCTAACTCGGTCCAGCTCCGGGCCGGTTCAGGAACCGTCCCTGCCTCGTGCGTGGACCGAGTTTGGAACCGTCCCCAATTCGGGCCGGCCTCAGGCGAGCAGGAGCTCGCAGAGCGCGGCCTGCAGTGCTGGCTCCAGCTCCATCGCCTGAAGCGCTGACAGCCGCCGCACCGTTTCGGGCTCGTCCTGCAGCATGCGCCAGAGCCGGTCCTTCAGGGGGTGTTCGATCTGGGCTGCGGCCAGGAGGTCGAAGAGCCGGGACTCCACGCGGTTGTCCGACGCGCGTCGCTCGCCGGTGAGCGTCACGGTCGCCCCCGTTGCGGTGGGCACGGACAGCTCGACCACCAGCGGACCGGCGGCTGTCTCCGGCGCCAGCACGTTCCCGTCCGGATCGGCGGCGCCGACCCCGTCCAGCCCGTGCACGATGACGCGGTAGCCGCGCACCCCGGGCACCAGGTCGAGGGCACCGACGGCGGCATCGATCACGAGCTCGCCTCCAGCCTGGTCGTAGCGGTACCGGGTGGTTACCGCGCGCGGCTCTGCCGCATCGTCGTCCTCGTACAGCGTGAAGTCACCGTCAGCGCCGGCGAACACGTGCAGCTCGAACGCCTCCGGGTTGCCGACGTCGAGTTGGCCGGCCAGCGGCACGATCGCGCCGGCCCGGGCCAGCACCGGGTAGCCGCCGAGCGGCCGGTGTAACTGGACGGTGCGCCCGCCGGAGTACCGGACGCCGGTGAAGAAGTCGATCCACTCCCCGGCCGGCAGCCAGGTGGTGACCTGGGCGAGCGTCGTCCGGCGATCCACCGGCGTCGTCAGCGGCGCGACCAGCAGTTCACTGCCGAACGCGAAGGAGTTCTTCGCCGCGAGCGCTTCTGGCCGCGGGTCCAGGTGGTACAGCGGACGCACCAGCGGCTCACCCAACCGGTGGGCGCGCTCCGACATGGTGAACAGGTACGGGATCAGCCGGTGCCGCAGCCTCAGGCTCTCGCCCATCGCCGTCCGGGCAGGCGCGGAGTACTTCCATGGTTCCTTGCCGGCGAACAGGTCCTTGGTGGAGTGCAGCCGGTTGATCGGGGAGAACGCCCCCAGCTGGAACCAGCGGGTGGCCAGCTCGTCGTCGCGGATGCCGAACATGTGCCCGCCGATGTCGTGGCTCCACCAGCCGTAGCCGATGTTCGCGGCCGTCGCCGTGAAGTACGGCTGGAAGTCCAGGCTCGCCCATGACGTGACGGTGTCGCCGGAGAACCCCACCGGGTAGCGGTGCGAGCCGGGGCCGGCGTACCGGGAGAACGTGATCGGACGCTTCCCGTCCCGCGCGGAGTCGAGGTAGTGGAAATGGTTCAGCATCCACAGCGGGTCGAGGCCGGGCATCGAGGTGAAGTTGCCCTGCTGCCAGTCCAGCCACCAGAAGTCGACGCCCTGGGCCTCCAGCGGGTGGTGGAGTTCCTCGAAGTACGCCTTGAGGAAGTCGGGGTTGGCGATGTCGAAGTTCACCGGCAGCCCGGAGGCAGGGTCGATGCCCAGGCGTGTGGCCATCGGCGCGTACCGGTCCTCATAGGCGCGGACGCCGTCGGCCGGGTGCGTGTTCAACGTCACCTTCAGCCCGTGCTCGTGCAGCCAGGCCAGAAAGGCCGGCGGGTCGGGGAAGAGGTCGGTATTCCAGGAGTAGCCGGTCCAGCCGGTGCCGTACTTGGGGTCGACGTCGATCCAGTGCCAGTCGATGTCGACGACGGCGACGCTGAACGGCAGGTCCTCGGCCTCGAACCGCTCAATCAGCGCCTGGTACTCGGTGGCCGAGTACGCGTAGTAGCGGCTCCACCAGTTGCCGAACGCCCACCGCGGCAGGAGTGGCTGGGGCCCGGTGAGCCGGTAGAAGTCGCGGACAGCCCCGGCGGCGTCGGATCCGTAGCCGAAGTAGTACGTGTCGGTGTTGCCCTCGATCCGCGGCGACACCCAGTCGCCGTCCAGGGCGATCGTTTGGTCGTCCAGCACCGCATAGCCGTTGCTGGCGACCAGGCCGTCCTCCAGCTCGCAGGCGCCATCGATCATGTCGAGGGTGCGGGCGGTGCCGCCGAGATTGCCCGGATGGTAGATGTTCGGCTCGTTCGGCACCCCGTAGCGCCA
>JBBRIY010000136.1:0-7198 GCA_038220215.1 Propionibacteriales bacterium | reverse complement strand
ATGTCCCGGCTGAGGCCCTCTGCCCGAGTCGCGTCGCCCACCACTGCAGCATCCCAGATACCGGATCCGTCCGGGACTGGCACCTGGTTGGGGGCATTTTCTCCGGTTTGCGCTGTTACCTTCTGGTCGGGAGCGGACACTACGGGGTGTGGACACTCTTTCCGACGAGCAAGTCTGGATCAGCGTGCTGGACGGCGATTCGGCTGCCTTCGGCCTGATCTGGGATCGGCATCGTGATCGGGTGTTTCGTCACCTGCTGGGTGCTGGTGTCGGGGTGAGCGATGCGGAGGAGTTGTCCGCAGTCGCGTTCCTCGAGTTGTGGCGTCGCCGCGGCTCCATCCGGTTCGTGGATGGCTCCTTGTTGCCGTGGTTGCTGGTGACTGCCAGCAATGTGGCTCGGAATGCGCGGCGTAGTCGAGCAAGGTATCAGGGATTCCTTGCGGGCCTGCCGAGACCGGAACAAGGGATCGACACTGCCGAGGTCGCCCTGGGCCGAAGCGGTGGTGGTCGCAGCGACGGGCTGATTCAGGCGATGGATTCGCTCGGCCGGGTCGATCGGGAACTTCTGATGTTGACCGCGGTCGAGGGGTTCACGATCGGTGAGGCCAGCCGGGTGCTGGGCCTCACTGAAGCCGCGGGGAAGATGCGCCTGTCACGACTGCGGCGCCAGCTGCGGGCATCGATCAGCGCTCAGGTTGCGGTGGAAGGAGAACGGACATGAACGCAGAATTCTCAGTGGAGCGGTCGGCGGCGATCCGGGCGGGTCTGGTAGCCGAGGCGGCCTCGCAGCAAAGGCAGCGGCCCCACTGGTGGCGGGCTGCGGCACTGCTTGCGGTCGGGGTGTTGGCCGGTGCCGGGGCGGCGAGCGCCGCGTTCGCCGCCGGCGGGGGCACGCCCGCCGCTCATCCGGCCGCGACATCCACCGCCACGAGCAGTGGCGTGCTCATCCCTGCTCCGCCAGGCGTGGTCCCGGGAACTCCGATCATCTCGCTCCTGGGTGCGCCACAGAGCTTCGTGGTCGAAAACAAGGCATCATTCGACATCTCAGACGGCCCCGAAGCGGCGACCCATGTGCGAGTCACGATCACCTGCCTCACTGCCGGCACCACCACCTTCGGAACCGACGCCGGAGGCAACAACGCATCCATCGAATGCGACCAGGCCGACCTGGCGACCACCCACAACCTCGCCTGGCAAGACCTTCAGATCGGAAAAGGCGCCGACAAGCTGTACTTCACGACCTCCATCTCAGCAAAGGCATCGGTGTCCGTACAGTTCCTCAACCAGGTTCCGACAAGGCTCGGAGTCAACGCCAACGGCCAAACGTACGGCGCCATGGAGGCCCCCGAGGGCCAACCCGACCTTGTCGCGATGACCGGCACAGACAGCAACGGCCAAGACGTCAACGGCTACGGCCGCAGCGTCGACCTCGACGCGTTCAGCCCCGACCACCCCGGCCAGCCATCCAGCCCCGACGAGGCTGTACGGCTGCAAGCAGAACGCGACCAGAAATACCCCAACGGATGGGACGTTCCCCTCTACAAGTCAGACGGACAGACACAAATCGGGACCTTCCACATCGGCTAACACAACCCGCCAACAAGGAGGCGAAGGAACCGCCAAACCCGAAAGCCCACGAACGCGCGCCTCTGCAGCCGCGCGCGGATCTTGCCGATCTGCGGATGATGATCCTGCGGCGTCCAAAAGCGGATCGGGAGGATTTGGCTGCGGGTTTCGGCGATAGCAGCCAGAATCGGGTCATGGCGGGTGCTGCGGTGGTTCTGGAGTCGGTGAGCAAGAGTTATCCGCTGGGGGATGGGTCGAGCCTGACGGCCGTGGACGATGTGTCCTTGGTGATCGAGCCTGGGGCCCGTGTCGGCCTGATGGGCGCGTCCGGTTCGGGGAAGTCGACGCTGCTGCACCTGTTGGGGGCGATTGATCGTCCGGATTCGGGCCGGATCCGGGTGGGTGAGCTGATGATCACTGGTCTGCCGGATCGGCGCTTGCCGGATTACCGGGCCCGGGTCGGTTTCGTGTTCCAGCAGTTTCATCTGGTGGCCGGGTTGTCGCTTCTGGACAACGTGTCCGCTCCGCTCGCGGGCAGGCCGTTCAACGGTGACAAGCGGGCACGTGCCCGCGAGTTGCTCGACGCGGTCGGACTCGGTGATCGGGCTCGGGCGCTGCCCTCTCAGTTGTCAGGCGGGCAGCAGCAGCGGGTGGCGATAGCTCGGGCGATGGTCGCCCATCCCGGCCTGTTGCTGGCCGACGAGCCGACCGGGAACCTGGACTCGTCGACGGCGGCGGAGATCATGGATCTGTTGACGCGGCTGCAGGCGGAGTTCGGCACGACGGTCGTGTTGGCGACCCATGACCAGGTGGTGGCTGCGAGTTGCGAGGTTGTCTACCGGATTTCTGATGGGGTGGTGGCCGACGCTGAAGTCATCGACGTGGCGGCGGAGTCGATGCCTCGCCGGGTCGCGGCAGGCTAGGCATGGAACTGGTGAGGTTCGCGTGGTCGCGGATCAGGGGGGATCTGCGCAGGTCGTTGGCGACCTTCGCGGCAATCACGATCGCGGTGACGAGTTTCGTGGTGCTGGCTGCGAGTACGGCAACCCAGCAGGCTGCGGTGACCGAGACCGCTGAGGCCAATTATCGGGCTGCCTACGACATCCTCGTGCGGCCCAAGGGCAGCGCTTTGGAGAAGGAACGGGTTGAGGGCCTGGTCCGGTCGAACTACCTGTCGGGGACCTTCGGCGGTTTAACGCTGAAGCAGTACGAGGCGATCAAGGCGATCCGCGGGGTCGAGGTTGCCGCCCCGATCGCCATGCTGGGCTACGAATACCAACAGATACCTGTGGTGATCGACACCAAATCACTGCTGGCGGACTCGGGTCAGACGCTGTTGCGTTACCGCAGTGAGATCACGGCCCGCAACGGCACCGCGAAGGCGCCGGGACCTTCGGGCTACCGCTACCAGACCGATCGGGAACTGAAGTACTACGAGGGGAACCTGCTCGAGCTCAAGGACGGCGAACTCGGCCGCTACGGCCAGTGGGAGGTGGCCGACGGCAGCGTCAAGTACCCCTGCCCCATCTCGGAGGAGGAGCCGACCTTGTCGGGTCCGTTCGACCCGGCCACCCTGTGGCAGCAGGGTCGCTGCATGTCGACCCGTCCCGGGCAGGCGTCCGGCAGCGGCAACACCGAGATCCCGCTCGAGGTCACCTATCCGATGCTGATCGCCGCTGTCGACCCGGCCGCGGAGGCGGCGCTGGTCGGTCTCGATTCGGCTGTGTATGAAGGCCGCTACTTCACCGCTGAGGACACCTTCACACCGGGAGACAAGGTTCCCGCCCAGGGCAATGGCGAGCACTACCCCGACGTGGTTCCGGTCGTGCTTGCCGGCACCCAGGATGCCGACTACCAGCTACACGTGACCCTCGAGTCGCTCCCCAGGTCGGTGATCGACCAGCTCGGCAAGGACGTCAACCTCGAACACGTGCGAACCCTGATCCAGCATGCCGATGCGACGGCTGTCGTCCAGGACCGCACCATCGACGCATCCACCCTGTACGCCGACCACATCAAAGGCCTCACCGCCAACCAGCCCGCCCCTGAACAAACCGGTGAGGATCCAGCCGAATTTCCGCTGTCCCTGAGGAAGCTGTGGCGGCCCGCAGACGTCACCTACCAGCCCGGCTCACCGTTGCGGCCGGTGACGGTCGGTGTCGACAAGACACAGTGGCGGGCAGTGTTCGAGTCCAGCAACTCCGGCTTCGAAACCGTGCCGTTTACCGCACAGGACACCAGCTACCGTTCCACTGCTGCCTACACCGTTCACGAATATTCCCATGGTTCCAACTCCAGCGGCATCGGCGGCAACGCGATCAACTTCCAGGTCGTGGGCAAGTTTGACCCGGCAGGCATCAAGGAGTTCTCGGGGCTCTCAGCAGTACCGCTGGAGACCTACCGTGCACCGTCGCTCGTGGGGGCCGACCAGGCGTCGCGGGAAGCGCTCGGCGACCAGGCCATGCGCGGCGACCTGAACGTCGCAGGCTACCTGCAGCAGACCCCGTCGATCCTGATCCCGCTCAACGCAATCGGCGCCTTCCGATCCAACCGACTGGGAGTGTTCGATCCCGAGGACTTCAAGCAGGTGGCTGACTTCGACGACACCGCCCCAGTGAGCGCGGTGCGGGTACGGGTTGGTGGAGTGACCGGCATGGACCAGGCCAGCCGGGAAAGGATCGCCGCGGTGGCAGCCTCCATCACAGACGCCGTCGGCGCCGACGTGGACATCACCATCGGATCCTCACCAGAAATGCAGCAGGCCCACCTGCCCGCCACGACCCTTGGCAGCCCGTCGCTGAATCTGGTGGAGCCGTGGAGCCGTAAAGGTGTCGCGATTCAGATCGTTGCAGCGATCGACGCCAAATCGCTGCTGCTGTTCGGGCTGATCCTGATCTCATCCGCTCTGACGGTCGCGATCTCGGCAGGTGCCGCCGTCCGGGCCCGACGTCGCGAACTCGGGATCCTGGCCGCCATCGGATGGACAGCGGCACGCCGCCGCAACGCGATCCTCGCCGAACTCACCATCATCGGCGCCGCCGCCGGCATCCTGGGCGCCGTGTTGTCGTGGCCCCTTGCCCTGCTCGCCCAGGCACGCTTCGACTGGCAACAGGCCGTCCTCGCCGTAGTCGCAGCCACGATCCTGGCCCCCGTCGCGGGCAGCGCCGCAGCCTGGCGGGCAGGCCGCGTCCACCCCATCGAAGCCCTACGGGCAACCGAACGCGGCGGGGGCAGACGCACACTGCCCCTGTGGGGAGGTGTCTCACTCGGCGTCATCCGCATCCTGCGCCGACCCGGACGGCTCCTGCTCGGATCGGTCGCCATCGCGCTCCCCGTCACCTCCCTGCTCGTCCTCACCAGCCTCTCCCAGGTGTTCAGCGGTCGAGTGGTCGGCACACTGCTCGGCGACACTGTCGCGATCCTGGTCCGCCCCCAGGACCTCGTCGCCGGCGCCTTCCTCGGACTCCTCGGCCTCGGAGCACTCGCCCTGATCCTCTTCCTCAACATCGCCGAAGACGCCCCCATGTACGCCTCCCTACAAGCAATCGGCTGGCGACAGGCATGGCTAGCCCGCTCCCTCAGCGTGCAAGCCATCACCATCGGACTAGTCGGCTCAGCCATCGGACTCGCAGCCGGCCTGGGAATCATGCTCTGGCTCACCGAAACCATCCCCACCCAAGTCGTCCAGATCTCCGCCATCACCGTCGCCACGACACTCGCCGCCACACTCCTGGTGTCCCTCGGCCCAGCCGCAGCCCTCCGACACCTACCCACTGCCCGCCTCCTCGCAGAGGAATAGCGCAGCCACTCCCGGAGCGTAAGGCCGGGCGGATCTTCACTCGCGTCCTCGCGATCGTCCGTACGAGGCGCAGCGCTCGCCGCGCTCGCCGCCATGCCCGAGCCGATGCGCCGCATTGGCCACCCTCAACGCCGTCGAAGCGGCGGCGCTGCGGATTGCTCGTGGCGTTATCGCCGGGATGGGGTCACCTGTCCTAGACCGCCTGGGAGGTGTACTGCTCCTCGAGCCAGGCTTCGACGTCGCGCCTGAGGTAGGCAACCTTGCGGGCGCCGAGCTTGAAGCTCTTGGGGCCCTGGCCGATGTGGCGCCACCACCGGATGGTCGTGGCGGGGGTCTTGAGGTACTCGGCGACCTGCGCGGTGAACCAGATCTCAGCTTCGTCGATCATTGCTCGCTCCATAACGTGGTGATTGGGTACCAGCATAGTGATTATGCGTTGAGAGCAGACGGTTGTCAAGCACCATATTGGCAACGCAACATGGTGTTGTTATGGTTCAGGCATGCGTGCAGACAAGTTGTTCTCGAAGAGCCGGCCCGACCGTGACGGCGGCGCCGACGTCGGCCCCCTGGGTCAGACCTTCGCGCGCGAGGTACGGCGCCTACGCGAGCTTCGCGGCTTGTCCCAGACCGATCTGGCGGCGCAGCTGCGGGAGCGGTACGGCCTGAAGTTCCACCAGGCGACGATCGACCGGGTCGAGAAGGGTGTCCGGCCCTGCCGCCTAGACGAGGTGTACGCGCTTGCCGAGGTCCTGGGGTCCACGGTGGACGAGATGCTGGCGGACTGGTCGAGCGCCGACAGCGCGTTCCGCGAGCTGACCAGTATCGCGAGACGGGCAGGCGAGACGGAATACCGGATCGCCATGGGCATTCAGCAGGAGCTGGCAGCGATCGACGGCGACCGCGAACGCGTAGTGGCCGGCCTGGCACGAAGCAGCGACTCAGCCGACGGCGACCAGGTTCGGGCTTGGGCCGAAGAGGTGCTGGAACTGCTCGACGCTCTCTCCGCCGGCGCGGAGCGCATTCTCGAGGGCATCACGTCGCACCTTCCGCTCAGACCGGGTGGCGTGATGGAGCAGGTGAACCGCCAGTACTTCGGGGCGATCCTGGCTGCCCATGAGGCGGCGGTCACCGCCCGTCGTGCGGAGGGCGAGGCGGCCGCTGCGGACGCGCAGTCCGTCACGGATGCGGGGTTGGGCTGATGGCGGGCAAGAACATCGTGAACAGACAGGCTGCCCCGGCGCGGATGGCCGACGTCCCGAACAACTTCCGGCCCGGAGCCTTTGTCAGTGAAAGGGGGGCGTGATGGCGTCAATCACTCGAAGGTCGGACGGGGTGTGGCGGGCTCGGTACCGTGATCAGAACGATAAGGAACATGCCCGGCACTTCGGCCGCAAGGTGGATGCCCAGCGGTGGCTCGACGAGGTGACCGCGGCGATCCTGACCGGCCTGTACGCGGACCCAAAGGCCGGCAAGGTGACCTTTGCCTCCTACTACCAGGGCTGGTCCTCCCGTCAGGTGTGGGTGCGAAGCACCCGGCTGTCGTTTGACCGGGCGGTCGAGACCGCATCCTTCAAAGAGCTGTCGATCCGGTCGATCCGCACCTCCCAGATCGAGGCGTGGGTGCAGCAGCAGGTCTCCGACGGTCTAGCGCCCTCCACGATCGGCGTCCGGTTCCAGCAGGTGCGCTCGGTGTTCCGCGCCGCGATCCGTGACAAGGTGATCGCCGTCGACCCGTGCATCGGCGTCCGACTGCCTCGCAAGCGGCGCGCGGACGCAGCCATGGAGATCCCTTCGACGGACCAGGTGGCGCTGCTATTGGGCGTGCGCACCCGG
>JBBRIY010000135.1:0-7209 GCA_038220215.1 Propionibacteriales bacterium | reverse complement strand
CCGGGTGCCGGAGGCCTGGTAGCCGGCGAGGACAACGGCGTTGCGGCCCTCAGGCAGCAGGTGTTCGAGGTGGTGCAGCACGCGTCCGCCGGTCGCCATGCCGGAGGAACTGATGATGATGCTGGGCATCTTCGGGTGGTTCAGGGCGATCGACTCCTCCGTCGTGCGCACCTCCTGCAGCCGTGGCAGGTCGACGAAGCTCGCCACGTCGAGGTCGGGACGCAGTTCGGTCGAGTGACGCGGATCGCGGTACACGTGCAGGGCGGCGAGGGCCATCGGCGAGTTCACGTACACCGGGAGCTCGGGAATCCGGCCGTCGCGCAACAGGCCCGTGAGCGTCTGCAGCACCACCTCCGTGCGATCAACGGCGAAGGCGGGGATCAGTACAGAGCCTCCTCTTCGTGCGGTGCGGCGGATCAGGTCGGCCAACGGCTCGTGCTCCGCGCCGGACGGCTCGAGATGCTCCCGGGCGCCATAGGTGGACTCGACCAGCACGGTGTCCGCGCCCGGTGGGATCTGCCGCGACCGCAGGACCGGGTGGGTCGCCCGGCCCAGGTCACCGGAGAACAGGATGGATGAGTCCGGGGTCTCCACCCGGATGCTGCCAGATCCGAGGATGTGACCGGCGCGGGTCCAGCGGGCTGATACGCCGCCGCCGAGGTCGACGTCGCTGTCGTAGTCGACGTCAACGAAGCGGCCGAGGGTGCGTTCGACGTCGGCGCCCGTGAACAGGGGCAGGGGCGGGTCGTGCCGGGAGTAGCCGTGGCTCGCGGCGTGTTCGGCGTCACGCTCGGCGAGGAAGGCGGCGTCGCGCAGGACGATGGCGGCCAGCTCGCAGGTCGCTGCTGTTGCGAGCACATCGCCGTCGAAGCCATCCCGCACGAGGACGGGCAGGTAGCCGACATGGTCGGTATGGGCATGTGTGATCAGGATCGTGCTGATGCTCGCCGGCGGCACGGGGAACGGCCGCCAATTGAGGTTGCGGAGCTCGCGCTCGCCCTGGAAGACACCCGCGTCCACCAGGAACCGGCGCTCGTCGTGAGTGATGAGGTACTTGGAGCCGGTCACTGTTCCGGCCCCCCCGACGAAGGTGAGGCTGGTTGCCATACCTCCAGCATCCTCCGCGCGGGGTCCGGCGGCTCGGCATGACTGCTTTTACCCATCAAAGTGCCAGGAATCCTGAGATTTGTTGACGACCTCCCGGGGCGGCCATACGTTCGCAGCACGAGTCCAGGCCAGCATCACCCCCGCTTCGCTACCGGAAGGTCGGCAGTCTTGTCCCCACGTCGCAGCATCCTCGTCGTCACGGCCGCACTCGCGCTCGCCGTGCCCACCGTCGCCACAGCAGCGCCCAGCCCCGCCCACGACCTCAACCACACCGACAAGGCCAGGGCCGTCGGCACCACCTTCGTGCCCCGGGTCCTCGACAAGGTCGGACGGGTGACCGTGATGGTCCAGTTGAAGGGCGACCCGGTCGCCGTCGCTGAGGCGAAGGCCGCCCGCAGCTTCTCCACAGCGGAACGCTCCAAGGTCAAGAAGTCGCTGCGGAAGGCGCAGGACGCGATCAGCGACGACATCGCCACTCGGGGCGGCAAGGTCCTCTCGCACCTGCAATCGGCCTACAACGGCATGCGGGTGCAGATCGCACGAAGCAAGGTCGCAGCGTTGTCGGCGCTGCCGGGCGTGGTCGCGGTGCACACCATCACCCCGCGCACGCTCGACAACACCGTGTCCGTGCCCTTCCTCGGTGTGCCCCAGGTGTGGCAGTCCACCGGCTACACAGGCAAGGGAGTCAAGGTCGGCATCATCGACACCGGCATCGACTACACCCACGCCGACTTCGGCGGACCCGGGACCACCGCAGCCTTCGCGACGGCATCGGCCAGCTCCGACCAGGCTGCTGATCCGGCACTGTTCGGGCCGTCTGCTCCCCGCGTGAAGGGCGGCTACGACTTCGTCGGGGACGCATACGATCCCAGTGCGGATGCTGGCTCGCCCGCCCTGACGCCGATGCCCGACCCCAATCCCCTGGACTGCAACGGCCACGGCAGCCACGTCGCCGGTACCACCGGCGGCAGCGGCGTCAGCGGCAGTGGTGCGACCTACGCCGGGCCCTACGACTCCTCCACGCCGGGCAAGACCTTCATGGTCGGTCCGGGCGTCGCGCCAGAGGTCGATCTGTACGCCCTCCGCGTCTTCGGCTGTGAAGGGGCGACCGACGTCGTCACCGAGGCGATCGACTGGGCCGTCGACCACCGGCTCGACGTGATCAACATGTCGCTGGGCAGCACCTACGGCCGCCCGGACAGCCCGGACGCCGTAGCTGCCAGCAACGCCGTCGCCGCCGGCGTTGTCGTGGTGACCTCAGCCGGCAACTCCGGCCAGAACCCCTACCTCGTCGGCTCGCCTGCCGTCGGCCAGGGTGTCCTCGCCGTGTCGGCCGTCGACAGCACCGCGACATTCCCCGGTGTCAACCTGAAGCTTGGTTCGACAACCGTCCCTGCGATCAACGCCAACGGCGCCGACCTGCCCCCGGGTGACTTCACCATCGTCCGGCTCGTCGACGACCCGGCGACGGCTACCGAGAACGAGGCCCAGGGGTGCTCGACGGCTGCCTACACCAAGGCGGGCATCACGAGCGCCGGCACAGTGATCGCGGTCGTCGACCGCGGCACCTGTGCGCGGGTCGCCAAGCCCATCTTCGGCCAGCAGGCCGGTGCGGACGCCGTCGTCATGATCAACAACGCCGCCGACTTCCCGCCGTACGAAGGGCCGATCACCAGCAACCCCGACGATGGCACCCCCTTCACCGTGACGATCCCGTTCCTCGGCGTGAAGAACACCGACGGGCCGACGCTCACCGCGGCCGCGGGGCAGACGCTCACCCTCACCGCGACCAGCCTCGACAACCCGGGCTTCCGGCGTTACGCCTCCTTCACCTCCGCCGGTCCGGCCAGCGGGGACTCCGGGCTGAGCCCCAGCCTCGCCGCTCCCGGAGTGTCGATCGCCTCGGCAGGCGTCGGCACCGGCAACGAGGCAGCGATCAACTCCGGCACGTCGATGGCAGCACCGCACGTTGCGGGCGTTGCTGCGCTAGGCGTGCAGGCGCACCCGCAGTGGTCGGCGATGGCCGTGTCCGCGGCGCTGGCGAACACTGCTGACCCCGAGAAGGTCGCCGACTACGACGTGACCATCGGTGGTGGACTGGTTGACGCGGCGCAGGCCGTCGCGACGACGACGTTCGTCACCGGCGACAGCTTCCGGACCAGTCAGGGCCGGGTGTCTGAGGGCACGCTCAGCTTCGGGTTCGACGAGCCGAGGCGGTCCTTCGTTGGCACCCGGACGCTGACCATCCACAACCGCGGGAAGACGGCGGTGACCTACGCCCTCGCGAGCAACCCGTCCACGGACGTGCCCGCCACGGTGAGGTTCAGCAGCCGCATGGTGCGGGTGCCGGCCGGCGGTGAGCGGAAGGTCGCCGTCACCCTGGAGGTCAGGGCCTCGGACGTCGGCTCGTCGATCAGCGCGGACCCGGGCGATCCGTTCGCGTTCCGTGCTGTCGGCGGCACGGTTGCCGTGACGTCGAGGGCCGGCACGCTACGGGTGCCCTACCTGCTGGTGCCGCGGGCGCAGGCGAACGTCGTCGGCGAGCTCAGCGGCTCGCGCGGCGGCTTCACCACCACGACGTCGACGACAACCTCGCGCGGCAAGCCCACCGGATTGACCGTGAAACTGTCCAACCCGGGCGGCGCGCTGACGGCGGCGGCGGACTTCTACGCCTGGGGTCTGTCGGACGGACGCGATGTCAGCAGGAGCCTCGGGGGGAGCGGCTACGACCTGCGGGCGGCCGGTGTCCAGTCGTTCGACCTCACGGACGGCAAGCTCGTGGTGTTCGCCGTGAACAACTACGACCGCTGGTCGAGTCCGGCCAGTCAGGAGTTCGATGTTGCCGTTGACACGGACAACGACGGTGCGCCGGACTTCGTGGTCTTCAGCGTGGACTCCGGCCTTGTCACCTCGGGCGACCCCAATGGCCTGGCGCAGGTGTTCATCTACGACGTCGCGCAGGGCAAGGTGTTGACCGAGGGCATCGTGCCGACCGCCCCGACCGACAGCAGCACCATCCTGCTGCCGGTGACCTCCGCAAGCCTCGGCCTCACGGAGTCGACCGGAGCCTTCGCCTATACCGTCGCCGGCTACACGGTGGAGGATGACGCGGCGTTCGACGAGTTCTCGAGCTGGGCGAGCTACAACCCGTGGGCCAAGGCGATTTCGGACGGCGCCTACGAGCAGGTCAGCACAAGGGGCCGCGTCAGCGTCCCGGTGACGGTCGACCCGGTGAACTTTGCCGCCCAGTCACCCAAGGGCGTCATGGTCGTGGTGCTGGACAACCGGTCCGGACCGAAGGAGGCACTGCTGCTCCGCGTGCGCTGACCGAAGCGCCGGAGGCCGGCCCCTGCGGTGAAAGCCGTGGGGGCCGAGCCCTGTCCGGCGCCTCAGCGCTGGCAGAGCTGGGGGTTGTCGGAGCGTCCGAAGCGGTAGTCGTAGGTGAGGGCGCCGACCGAGACGACGACCTGCATGCCGGGCACCTGCGCCTGCGTGTAGCTCTGGCCCGGCTTGGGGCAGCCGAGGGAGCCGTCCTTCCACGTCACCGAGCGCGCGCTGACGAGGCCAACGGAGTCCGTGGGCACGCCGCGGCTGGTGAGATCGCTGATGATCGCCGCCCACCGCTTGGGTGGCACGTCCGCCTTGGGACTGGGGCTCGCAGAGGGCGGCGTAGTGCTGCCGGGACCGGTCACGTTTCCTCCGATTGAGCAGCCCGCAAGGAGCAGGACGGACGCCGCTGCGGTGACCACAGCGCCGACGATGGCCCGCCCGCGGGCGGACGCGGTGGGGTTCGGGGTGCTGCCCATCGCCACTCCTTTCGACGTCACCATCAATCCTAGATGCGGTCAATGTCCTTCTGTGGCGAGCGCGCGGGCCTCGCGGGCTGCCTCGCGGGAGCCGTCGGGATCCCCGAGCCGCCAGCGAAGCCCGACCAGCGCTTCGAGGGCTGCGGCCAGTTCGGCCCGATGGCTGGCCGGGTCGACTGCGGCGAGCGGACGCAGCAGTGTGGTCAGCCGTTCCTGGGCCTGACGCTGGGCCTGCAGGTCGTCCCCGGCGCGCTGGACGTTGGCACGCGCCGTGGCGAGCGCGGCCGCTGCGGCGTCGGCGGCAGACGGATCGACAACCTGACGCCGCTGGTGCTCCTCTGCGAGCTGGTTCCGCCGCGCCTCCGCGGCAGCACGGGCGGCTGCCTCCTCCGCCTGTCGTCGGGTTGCCGTCTCCTCCGTCAGCACGCGGTCCCGCTCCCGTGTCGCTGCGAGGGCTGCTGACTGCTCAGCCTTCGCCGCCCGCTCTGCCTGCTCGCGATCGGCTGCCCGCTCGGCAGCGTCCGCCTCGGCTGCTGCCCGGATGCGGTCCTCGGACTGGTGGGCCTCGGTTCGGGCGGCGACGCCGTCGAAGACCGCAGCCTGCAGGTCGTGGGCCAACCGGGCTCCTGCCCGAGCCAGCTCGTGGTCGGTATTGGGGACGGTTCCCAATCCGGTCCACGACGCCGCGGTCCAGCTGCACGGCTCGCCCGCAGGGGCCAGACCGGGCTCCCGTTCCCGCGCGGCGGCCGGGTCGAGCGCCACGGCCTCGGCCAGTTCTGCGGCGGACTCCTCGCTGCGTCCCTCGGTTGCCAGGGCGCGAGCCAGGCCTGCCCGTGCGGCGGCGAGTGCCGGACGCGGTGCGCCGAGTTCCTCCAGCCGGGCCACTTCCGCCCGACGGACGGCGACGGCGAACAGGGTGTCACCGAGGGCGGCGAGCCGACGGGCGTACGGCTCGTGGAGGGCAACCACTGGGGCGAGGGCCACCTGGGCAACCCCGGGACGCAACCTGCCGCTGGCCGGGTCGAACAGGCCGCGGTAGGCGGAGAGCGCGCGCCGGTGGTGGGCGAGCGACTCGGTGGGCAGCCCTGCAGCCCACCGCGCGTCGGCCAGCACCAGGTGGACGGTGGGCGCTAGGTAGTCCGGGCCGGCGTCCAGGCCCGCGCTGTAGAGCCGCAGGGCAGCCGCGTCGGCGCAGGCGTTGGCCGCTGGCACGTCACTGGTCAGCAGCGAGCGCGACCGTGCGACCAACGACCAGATCACGGCCATGGGCTCCAGGTGGTCGCGCAGCGGGAAGCGTCCGAGCTGCTCCATCCAGCCGTCCACGCCGGAGAGGGTGCGCGTTGCGGCGTCGAGCTGGCCAAGGCCGGTCTGGATGGCGGCGAGGAGCGACGATGCGGTGAAGAAGCGGGCGGCATCGGCAGGGGAGGTGTACGGCCCGGCCGCACCATTGCGGGCCAGGATCCGGGCGGCGAGCAGGACTGCCTCCGGGGCGTCGGAGGCGGCCTCTGCCAGATCGAGGGCGAGCAGGCGGGCGGCCGTCAGGCGCACCAGTGTGTCGGCGAGCTCCTCGCCCTTGGCCGGGTCGGACGTGGCGAGCACACGGAGCCGCTTCACCGCGGACACCAGCTCGCGGCGTGCACGTTCTGCTTCGTCGATGGGTGTGGTCATGTGGGCCTCCTCGCTGACAAGGATGCTCTACCGGGGCGGCGGACGGGCTCCGCTCAGGGTCCGTTCCGGGTGGCGCGCCCCTGTTCCGGCCGTGGATCGCGGCGTAGCGTCGAAGCGAGACCGAGTTGCTGACGGAGGCTGACATGGCGGGACCCCAATGGGAAAACCTCCCCGAACCGAGGCAGGACCGCCCGGTGCCATCCCTGCGATCGGGCTGGCAGGGCTTCACCGTCGACCCCCGGCCACCGGCCAACCAGGCACTCCGGGCCGCCGACTCCGACCGCGACTACGCCACCCGCCTGGTCGAGCAGGCCCGGCTGGACGGACGCCTGACGGTTGCAGAGGCTGAGGAGAGGGTGGCACTGGCATCCTCATCCCGCGCTCTCGGTGAGCTGTTGCCCCTTGTCGGTGACCTGATGTCAGTGTCGACGGAGGCGTCCTTCGCGCGCCACAACCGTGGCCGCCGGTTCATGCGTGGTGGCGCGATGGGCTGGGTGGGGCTTGCCCTGCTGTTCAACGCGATCTGGATCATGACGTCGCTGTCCGCCGGTCGTCCCGCCTACTACTGGCCGATGTGGCCGCTGTTCTTCATGGGACTGCCGCTGGTGATGAGCCTCTTCGCCAACCG
>JBBRIY010000134.1:0-7221 GCA_038220215.1 Propionibacteriales bacterium | reverse complement strand
TGGCACCGGGAGGACCACAACCCCCGAGGCATTCCGGTCCCTGATCCGTGACGTCGAGGAGCTCATCTTCGATGCCTTCCCCGACAACACCGTGGTGTGGCCGGGCCATGGGAAGCCGACCACGCTGGGAGCCGAGCGCCCCCACCTGAGCGATTGGCGCGCCCGCGGCTGGTGACTAGTGGCGGCCGCGACCGAACATCCGTCCCACCAGGTGCCAGGCGGTCCCCGGCGGGTCGCTGCGGGTGAAGGCCCATTCGGGGTCGGTGAGCATGCGGGCACCGGAGAGGCCTGCCACCATGGCGATCACGGCGAGCACCGTCTGGACGCCGTTCTGCATGGCCTGGACCACGTCGGCATTGTCGAAGTAGATCAGGGTGCGCAGGGCGGCGGAGCCCGGGATCGAGACCAGGATCGTCGGGACGGTCATGACGATCTTCTCCAGGGAGAACAGCTGGGCAGCCAGGGCGCACAGCAGGCCCATCAGGAAGCAGCCGACGAAGGTGGCCACCGGCGCCTTCACTCCGGCGTCCAGCAGCAGGAGCCGCGGCACGTTGCCGATCAGGGCGGCCACCCCGCTGGCGACGGCCATCTTCAGCGGTGAGTTGAACATCGTCGCCCAGCCGAATACCGCGAAGAAGCTGGACGCGAGCAGGGCCAGCCAGACGACGGCCACCGGCCCCTCCAGGGCGGGCACCGGGTCGGGCGAGACCCCGCTGAGGGTCACCATCACCCAGACGCCGATGGTGATCGCGAGCAGCACCATGGCTGCGTACACCATCCTTGGGACGCCGGCCAGCAGGTCGATGCGGGTCAGGTCGAGCCCGGCCGTGATCAGTGGGAAGCCGGGGATGAGGAAGATCGCAGCACAGATCAGGCCTGCGGCGAGCCGTGGGCTGGGCGCCCCGAAGGCCAGGTCGAGCAGCCGCGCGAAGACGAGGTACAGCCCTGTCGCCGTCGCCGCGGACGTCATCACGACGGCCAGGTGGTTCAGCTGCAACCGGCTCAGCGTCCGGTTCAGCCAGTAGGCCAGCGCGGCCGCCGGAAGCACGGCAACGACCTCGCGCCAGCCTCCGTTGGTGAGCACAGTGATCGAGCCGCACGCCAGCGCGACCAGCAGGGTGAGAAGCCAGGCAGGGTAGAGCGGACGCTGCGCGGCGACCTCGTCGAGCAGCGCGTCGACCTCAGCGACGGTCGCGCGTTCCGGCAGCGAGTGTGCCAGGTCCATCAGCAGGGCGATGCGGTGGGCGTTCACCCCCGGTGCGGCGATCTCGGCTACCTGGGTGCGGAACGTGCCGCGACGCTTGATGGTCAGCACGATGTCGGTGAAGGTCACCTGGGCGAAGACCCTGCGGATCCCCACGGTGCGGGCAACGGCCTGCATCACCTCGCGTACCCGCAGGCCGGACGTGCCGGCGCCGAGCATCATGATCCCTGCCCGCAGGATGACGTCGGAACGCCGGATCAGGTGGCGGGGCTCGAGGGCGTCCTCGTGCTCGTGCTCGTCCAGCAAGGCCGGTTCGGCAGGGCTCTGCGCTCCCCGGACGTCCATCAGGTCTGGTTCGGTGGGGCTCTGCGCTCCCGGGACATCGACGGGGCCTGGCTCGCTCGGGCTCTGCACTTCTGGGACGTCCACGCCGTCAAGGCTAGGACGGCTGGCCACGAAGCCCGACCGCGTCTACGGGCTGGCCCCCACACCCACCGACTTGTCAGAAGCTGAGGTCGCTTTGGCGTCCTCTGTTCTGACAAGTCGGGGTGGGAGTCAGGCGTTGGTGAGCTTCGGCGGAACGCAAGGTCGGTGGCGGGAAAACCTCAAGAGGCGTCGGCGGCGGCGTCCAAGCCCGCCTCGGCGACCTTCTTCATTCCGCTCATCACCTGCTCCCAGGTCTCGCGGTTGTGGTCGGCCTCCTCCGGCGAGGAGTTGTTGTCCTGGTTCAGGACCAGCCGGGTGCCGCCGGAGACCTCCTCCAGCGACCACCACAGGGTGTGGTAGTTCTCGGGAGAGTCCGCTGCCCCACTGAGCGGGCTGTAGTGGGTGTAAGTGAGGCGCTTGCCCGCCTCCGCCGCGACAACTTCGCCCTTGTCGCTGTACGCCTTGCCCTCCCACTCACCCGACCACGTGATCGGGCTGCCGGGCTTCCAGTCGGTCTCCAGGGCGGCGCCCATCAGGTACTGACGCACGAACTCAGGCTTGGTGAGCACTGACCAGACGCGTTCGGGCGTCGCGGCAATGATGACGCTGGCTTCTGCGATGTGACCCTTCATGGTGCACCAGTACCCGCTCACGCTGATGGCCTCACTGAGCCAGACCGAACCAGCTCACGGCCGCCGCGACCACGTCCGGCGCGTGTCCGGCGGAAATGAAGCCGTGCCCTGCATCCGGCAACACCACCAGGCGGCTGCGAACCTGACGCTCCTCGCAGGCCGCGACGAAGGCCCGCGCCTCGGGTACGAGGGCGTCCCGGTCGCCGACCACGACCAGGCACGACGGAAGGCCTTCCACCCGGTAGCGCAGTTCGGGGGCATGGGCGAGATCGTCGACACGACACCAGGTGAGCAGCGCGAACTCTGACAGTTCGCGGTCGGGTCCCTCCGGGGCGTCGTCATCGAAGGAGGACAGGGAGAGGTCGAGGACGGGGTTGGTGAGCAGCAGTCCCTCCAGCCGAACATGGGTCGCCTCCGCCGCGAGGCAGGCGACGGCGCCTCCGGCCGAGTCGCCGGCCAGCCACAACCGGGGGACGCCACGGGCGTGCAGCAGGTCGACCACCGTCAGCGCGTCGCCTACCGACTCGGCAAGGGACGCCTCCGGCGCCAGTCGGTAGTCGACAGACATGATCTCCACCCCGAGGCCGGCGGCGAGGAGGCGACAGTAGTTGTCCTGCAGGTCGAGGTCGCCGAAGACCCCGTAGCCGCCGTGCAGGTAGATCACCGATCCGGGATTCGCGCCCACCGGCCGGTAGCGCCGGACCGCGACGCCGGCGAGGGTTGCACCCTCGATGTCTCCTTCGAACGGGGTCGGCTCCCGTTCCGCGGCACGCTCCCTGGCCTCGGCGCGGAGTCGCGCCACATCCACCCCCGTCATGCGGCCAGTATCGCGCGCCGGCGACGTTACCTACAGGGATGCCTGTCCAGCTCACGGATCCGCTGTGTTTCGGGTGTGGAAGCGGGCGTGGAGGCGTGGTTTCTGTTGGGGGTCGACGCGTTTGGGTGGGATGAGGCAGGGGATGCCGTCGGGGGTGAGTTCGATGCGCCAGCGGTCGGCGGTGGGGTCTTTGCTGGGTTCGACGATGCCGTGGTGGTGGGTGCAGACCAGGGCGAGGTTGTCGAGGCTGGTGGTGCCGCCGTCCCACCAGGGTCGGCGGTGGTGGGCTTCGCAGTCCCGGGGTGGCACCGGGCAGCCGACGAACACACAGCCGCCGTCGCGTAACTCCAACGCTGCCCGGATGGCGGGGGTGACCAGGCGTTGGGTGCGGCCCACGTCCAGGATTTCCGACGGCCCGCCGAGGACGGCGGGCAGGATGTCGGCGTCACACAGCAGCTGGCGGGCGGTGCCGGCATCAATCTTCTCCCCGCACCCGATCAGCCCGGCCTCCACGCATTGCTGCAGGAGCTTGTCGTAGGGCAGGGTGATCACGATCCGGGGCCGGTCCCCGCCATGGTTGGGTGCCAGCGATTCCTGCGCATGGTGGTTCACCATCGCCAGCAGGGCATCGGCCCGCCGCATCGCGGGGGTGACGTAGTCGGTGTGCGGGTCGAGCCGTTCGATGCCGCGTTTGATGGCGGCACTGTAGGCGTCGATGATGCGGATGAACGGCTCCGCCTCCGCCGCAGGCAGGCTGCCGCTGAACATCACCGAGCCGCGTCGGTCGTAGCGGAACGTCAAATGCCGGGTCCGTTCCGCCAGCCGGTGTTCGCGTTCCAACCGGGCCTGCTCCCGCGCATCTGCGGTGTCCGGTGCCAGGACTTCGACGAGGTAGGAGGTGAGTTTGCGGAGCTCGACACTGTTGTGGGTGGCGGCGAACCCGACCATCAGTTGCTGCGCCTCCCGGACGGTGTCGGGCGGGAAGTCCTCGGGCAGGTCGTCCAGCACAGCGGTGATCGCCTCGGCCTGACCGGGAAGGATCGATCCGGTCCCTGCCGCCTCCCCGACGAGGGGGAACCGGCGAAGACCCTGCCCGGCGCCGATCAGCCGACCCGCCTCGCGGCGGGTCAGGTTCGCCACATCAGCCAACCAGGTCGCGGCGGACGTGCCATGCTCCTGCCACGCGATCTCGGCGGCATCAATACCGGCAGCCAGCTGTGCCTGCCACGCCTGTAGGCGGGCACCCAGGGTGAGCGATTCCTTCAACAAGGCCAGCTGCTCGGCACCGGTCAACAACCCGGCCGGCTCCTCAAACAAACCGTCAATGGCGGCACAGAGAGCGG
This sequence comes from Propionibacteriales bacterium, assembly GCA_038220215.1. Classification (GTDB taxonomy): domain Bacteria; phylum Actinomycetota; class Actinomycetes; order Propionibacteriales; family Propionibacteriaceae; genus Propionicimonas. The sequence continues at coordinate 2,799 of JBBRIY010000134.1, read as the reverse complement.
ACAGCTGTGCGCTGCCCGTCCGCTCGCCGATTCCCTGTGCCATACCTACACGCTAGACACCACCACTGACACTTTCCGGGCCGAAAAGGTGTTATCCACAAGCACAAACATCAATTCCAGGGTTATCCACACCGAACGACTTGCCCATTGACAAACGGGTGTCAGCTGATGGTGCGCGGATGCTTGCCAGGGGCTGCTTCGGGGTAACGTTCGGACGTCGTCAACGACGGGAAGAGGCGATGCCGCAGCCGCTGGTGAGTGTTGTTGTGCCGGTCCTCAACGTGGCCGGATTGTTGCCGCGTTGCCTCGACTCTCTACTCGCCCAGACCCACCGTCCGCTGGAGATCATCGTCGTCGACGACGGCTCCACCGACGACTCGGGCGCTGTCATCGATCGCTATGCCGCCCGTCACCCTGAGGTGTACCCCGTGCACCAGCGGCACCGTGGCCTTGGCCCCGCCCGCAACGTCGCCCTTGCCCTTGCTCGCGGGGAGTACGTGGCGATGGTGGACGCCGACGACTGGGTCGAACCCGGCTTCATCGCCGACACCGTCCGCATCGCGCAGAAGACGGGCGCCGACGTCGTTGTGACCAGATTCTGGTTCGTCGCCAAGGGCTTGAGCCTGCGGTTCCCGTTCCGGCTGCGTGACCGCACCCTGACAGGCCTCGAAGCCGCAGAGTTGAGCCTTCACCTCGCCCGATTCCCGGCGTTCGCCTGGAACAAGCTGTACCGGCGCGACCTGTTCCAGCCCGGCGAGGAGCCGTTCCCGAACATCTTCTACGAGGACCTCGCCACGACCCCTCGGCTCCTGGCGCGCGCGGGCAGGGTCGCCGTGACCCGACACGCGTACTACCACTACTGCCTGCGGTCGGACAGCATTACCGGCGACTTCGGCCCTCGGAACGTGTTCGCCTTTGCCGCTGCCCTTGCCGTCCTGCGCGCGGAACTGCACGAACTCGGGCTCTGGTCGGCCTGGTACCCCAGCTACCGCAGGCTCCTGCGAAGCTCGCGGGTGATGATGACCATCCAGGTGCTGTTGCAGCGCAACCGGATCCCGCTCCGCAACCGCGGTGTGATCCTCGCCCGCTTCGCAGCGCGACTTCACGCCCTGGCAGAGCCGGGCCCCGAGGCTCTGACATCTCCGGTGGGCAGAACCATCGGCCCGTCGGCCATCGCCTCGAGCCGGCCCTGACCCCGTCCGCCATGAGCCAGGTACGCATCGGCACCTCCGGATGGACCTACGACAGCTGGCGGGGACCCGTCTACCCCGCCGGCCTGCCCGACGCCCAGCGACTCGAGTTCTACGCCGGCGAGCTGTTCGACACCGTCGAACTGAACGCCAGCTATTACCGCTGGCCGGGCGACGTGCAGTTCCGGTCGTGGCGGCGCCGCCTGGCACCGGGCTTTGCCATGACGGTGAAGGCTCCGCGGGGGCTCACCCATGCCAAGCGTCTGTACGAACCGGAACGGTGGATCGCACGGATCCAGAACTCGCTCGCGCTGCTGGAGGACCGTCTCGGCGTGTTCCTCGTCCAGTTGCCGCCGGGGATGCCCCGCGACGATGCCCGGTTGGACTACTTCCTCGGCGCCCTGCCGAAAGGGCTCCTGACCGCAGTGGAGTTCCGCCATCAGTCCTGGCACACCGAGGAAGTGTTCGCGCTGCTCGAAAGTCATGGCGCGGCCTACGTCGTCATGAGCGGAGCAGGGCTGCCGTGCATCCTTCGCGCCACTGCCGGCTTCGTCTACGTCCGGTTCCACGGCCCCGACTCCCAGCACCTGTACGGCGGTAGCTACGACGACGCGTCGATGCGGTGGTGGGCGGACCGCATCGGCGAGTGGCGCTGCCAGGGCCTGGACGTCTACGGCTACTTCAACAACGACGCCGACGGCAACGCCGTCCGCAACGGGATGACGCTCAACGGGCTGGTGGCGGCGTCGAGTCGGCCTTGACCGCTCCCCTGCTGCCCAGCGGGCGCTCCGGACCGGCGGTGGTGTCCTTCACCGTCTGCTCCTCCGACTCGGCGTTGATCTCCGCGCCGAGCAGGATCGCGTAGCTGGTGATCCACAGCCAGAGCATCAGCAGCACCACACCGGCGAGCGCGCCATAGGTCTTGGCGTAGTTCCCGAAGAACGTGACGTAGAGCGAGAACCCGGCGGACGCCAGCAGCCAGAGCACGGTTGCCACCACCGCGCCGGCGCTCACCCAGCGGAACTTCGGGGCGTCCCGGTCAGGGGCGACGCGGTACAGCACGGCCAGGGCGAGCATCACGAGCCCGGCCAGCAGCACCCAGCGCACGACCTCGATCACCCAGCGCAAGGGGCCGTTCACGTCGAGGAAGCCAAGCACGACGGGAACGCCAGCCATGAGGGCGACGATCAGCGCCAGGAAGATCACCGCACCAACCGTGACGCCGAGCGCGAGCAGCTTGTCCTTGACGAAGCCGCGCTTCTTCTCCTCGTCGTAGGCGATGTTGACGGCCGTGATGAGGTTCCCCACCCCACCGGACGCACTCCACAGGGCAAGGACGATGGCGAGGATCAACCCCCAGCCGAGGCTCTGCCTCGGCGCGGACGCCAGTTGGTCGAGCTGGCCGACCAGCAGTTCCCGCGCCTCAGGCGGGAGCGCCGCGCTCAGCGTCTGGGTCTGGGACGAGATCGTCGCCGGGTCCGCAACAAGGCCATAGATCAGGGTGAAGGCTGCGAGCGCAGGGAACATCGCGAGGAAGCCGAAGAAGGCCACCCCGGCGCCCAGCAAGGGGACCTGATCGGCGGAGGCTTCCTTCCAGCCGCGCTTGACC
>JBBRIY010000133.1:0-7224 GCA_038220215.1 Propionibacteriales bacterium | reverse complement strand
ACGAGCGCACGCAGCGAGTTGCCGTGGGCCACGACAAGGGTCACCTTCCCGTCACGCAGGTCGGGGACGATCGAGTCGTACCAGTACGGCAGCATCCGGACGACGACGTCCTTCAGGCACTCGGTCAGCGGACGCGCTTCCGGCGGCAGGAACGCGTAGCGGGGGTCGTCGAACTGGGTGAAGGTGTTGTCGGGTTCCAGGGCCGGCGGCGGGGTGTCGTAGGAACGGCGCCACAGCATGAACTTCTCCTCGCCGTAGGCCTCGAGGGTCTCGGCCTTGTCCTTGCCCTGCAGGTTGCCGTAATGCCGTTCGTTGAGGCGCCACGAACGTCGCACCGGCACCCAGTGGCGGTCACAGCCGTCGAGCGCCAGGTTGGCGGTGTGGATGGCGCGGCGAAGCACCGAGGTGTGCACGACATCGGGCAGGATGCCCTCGGCCTTGAGCAGGTCGGCGCCACGCTTGGCTTCGCCGACGCCCTTCTCGTTGATGTCGACGTCCACCCAGCCGGTGAACAGGTTCTTGGCGTTCCATTCACTCTCACCGTGGCGGAGCAGGATCAGCGTTGATGTCATGGATCCGAGCCTATCGGCCCTTGGGGGCGGCGGCGTCCCGGTGTTCGGTGCTGGCAGAATCAGCGGCATGACTCAGCATGGGATAGCAGTTGTCACTGGTGCCAGCAGCGGGATCGGCGCCGCGACGGCACGAAGGCTCGCAGCGGAAGGGTTCGACGTCGTCTGTGCGGCCCGCCGCACAGACCGCATCGAGGCGCTGGCTGCGGAGATCGGCGGAAGGGCCTTGCGGTGCGACGTCACCGACGACGCCGACATCGCTGCCCTCAGTGACGCCGTCGGCCCCGAGCTGGCCGTCCTGGTGAACAACGCCGGCGGTGCCTTCGGCCTGGAGCCGGTGGCCAGCGCCGACACCGACGCCTGGCAGAAGATGTACGCGGTCAACGTGATCGGCACGGAGAAGGTCACCCGTGCGCTGCTCCCGGCTCTCGTGGCCGCGCGTGGCGTCATCGTGTTCGTGACGTCGGTTGCTGCCGACGGCCCCTACGAAGGTGGTGCGGGCTACTGCGGAGCGAAGGCTGCCGAACGGATGATCGCCGGCGCGCTGCGCCTGGAGCTGTTCGACAAGCCGGTACGGATTACGGAGATCTGCCCCGGCATGGTGGCCACGGAGGAGTTCTCCCTCACACGTTTCGGTGGTGACGCTGCGAAGGCACGGGCGGTCTATGACGATGTCCCCGACCCGCTGGTGGCCGAGGACGTCGCCGACGCGATCACCTGGATGGCCACCCGTCCGGCCCACGTGAACATCGACCGCCTGACCATCCGTCCCGTGGCCCAGGCTGCCCAGCACAAGGTCTTCCGGGGCACCTACAGCTGACCCTCACCGTGACGTGGGTCAAAACCGTACAAGCGCGGTGTGGTTGACACCGGCTAGCGTCACGGGAATGGATGTGGACGCCGCAACCCAGACGATGATCGACAACATCCCCGCCAAGACGGGGAAGAGTCTGGCCGATTGGTTCGCCGTGCTGGATGCCGCGGACCTGCCACAACATGGCAAGGCGATGACCCTGCTGAAGGACGAGCACGGCCTGACCCACGGCTTCGCCAACCTGATCGTCACCCTGCACCGCCGGCAAGGCACCGAATCCGGCCCCGACGATCTCATCGACGCGCAGTACGCGAACGGCAAGGCAGCTCTGAGACCGCTATGCGATCGGCTCCTTGAGGCGGCGCGCGAACTGGGGGGTGACGTGGAGGTCGCACCCAAGAAGACCTCGGTCTCCCTGCGGCGGGCCAAGCAGTTCGCTGTGATCGAGGCCCCGAGTCGCACGCGGGTGGCTCTGGGCCTCAACCTCCGTGGCGTCGAACCCGGCGGTCGTCTGCTCGCAGCGGGCGGAATGTGCACGCACCGGGTGGACGTGAGCGCGCTGGACGACATCGATGCGGAACTGCTGGGCTGGCTCCGGGACGCGTACGACCGCGCGGGGTGACTCAACGCCCTGATGGGACGTCATCCAGGGGGACGAAGTTGGCTGCCGACGGCCCGAATTCGGCCACTCGCCGGCGGTACTCGGAGGGCGTCCACCCACTGAAGCGGCGGAACGCGCGGATCACGTGCGCCTGGTCGTAGTAGCCGCCGAGCGGGGCGAGGCTGGCCCAGTCGCGGGTTTCGCCCATCGAGGCAAACCCCGTCACGAAGCGGTGGAACCGCCACAGCTGGGAGTAGTCCCGGGGAGTCATCCCGGTGGCCCGGCGGAAGTGGGCGATCACCGTGCGGTGCGAAACGGGCAGTCCTGCGACCAGGTCTGAGATCGAATGCTCGCCCTGGGCCTCGAGCCCGGCGACGGCCGCCTCGACCACGGCGTCCGGTTGCCACCCGCCGCCCGTGCGCACCAGGCCGGCCGAGAGCCGCTCCAGCGCCTCGGCCGGGGTGGCGGCTGCCCGCACTTCGCTCACCAGCCGGTCTGCGTCGGCAAGTACCTCCCTCGCCGGACGGACCCGGCCGACTACCCCGCTGCCGGGGAGTGCGGAGATCGCCCCGAGCCCACCGGGCCGGACCTCAACGACAACCTGCCGGATCACCGGCGGCGAGGCGATCACCAGGTACTCCGACTGGATTCCCGAGACGAAGGCGTCCTCCACGGGCGTGGCCACCCCGGCGCGATCGAACAGCGCGTACGGCTCGGAGAGGTTCACGATCAGGTGCATCCACGGTTGCGGCAGGATCTTCTCGTACGGCCGCTCCCTGGCAACCTCCAGGTACCAGATGCGGGAGATCGCCGACTCGAGCCCCGGCGGTGCGGGCCTCTCCTCGTAGATCATCGCGGCGGCCCCCTGTCCGGAAGGCGCTGGCGGGCGATCTCGATGATGGCGCTCTCGTTGACATCACCAAAGCCGGACGCGAGCAGGTCCTCCAGGCCGTCCAGCGCCACCTGGCCGAACGGTGCCCCCACGCTCAACTCAGCGGCCAGCCGCATCGCGTAGTCGGCGTCCTTGTGGCGAAGCCGGCCGGAAAACACCACGTTCTCGCCATGGTCGGACGCGGCCATGCGCCGGCTGTTGCGCACCACCTGCGGGCTGGCTGCCTGCCCGAGCGCCAGCGCAGCCACCACCTGGTCGAGGTCGAGCCCGGCACGTTCCGCGAGCGCGAGCCCTTCGGCGACGCCAGCGATCTGCACCGCGCCGATCAGGTTCACGATCAGCTTGTAGGCGGTGCCGGCACCGACCGGACCGAAGTGCACGATCTGCTCGGCGAGCGGCTCCAGGAAGGGCCGGGCGGCCGCCAGGTCGTCTGGCTCTGCACCCACCAGCAGGGTCAGCTGGCCGGAGGCGGCAGCCTCCGGCAGCCCGGTGACGGGTGCGTCGATGTACCTCAGGCCGGCCTCCCGGGCAGCGGCGGCCAACGCGCGCACCCTTTCGGCGGAGAGCGTTGAGCACTCGATCGCGAGCGCGCCGGGGGCGAGTCCAGCCAGGGCGCCCTCCGGGCCGTCCCACACGCTGCGTGATGCCTCGTCGTCGCTCACCATCACGACCACAACCTCTGCGCCCGCAGCGGCCTCGGCCGGCGTGGAGACCAGCACCGCGCCAGCCGCAACGAGGAAGGCGGCCTTCTCCGGCGTCCGATTGGCAAGAACCACCTCGTGACCGGCGGCCAGCAGTCGTCCCGCCATGCCCGAACCCATGCGGCCCAGGCCGATCATCGCGACGCGCGCCATGCGGGGCACCCTACAGCTGAACCGAATCGGGGACGGTTCCGAGAACCGTACCCAGAGACGCAGCCGACTACGAATCTCGGAACCGTCCCCGTTTCGCGCCAGCCCACCCAAACAGCAGCGGCCCGCCCCCGAAGGGACGGGCCGCAGCGGCAATCTGATCAGTCGAGCTCGATGAGCCCTTCGCCGGCCTGGACGGCCGTGCCCTTCTCGACGAGGATCCGGGCGACCGTGCCAGCCTTCGGCGCGGTGAGCTCGGTCTCCATCTTCATGGCTTCGAGCACGATCAGGACCTGCCCTGCCTCGATCTCCTGGCCTTCCTCGACCAGGATCCGGGCGACCGAGCCGGCCAGCGGCGCGACCACGGCGTTGGCCGAGGCTGCCTGCACCGACGCGGTGGTCGGGGTGGCGATCGCACCGCCACCTCCGCCGATCACGATGGCGCCGAGCTGAGGAGCTTCGGACTCCTCGACGTCGACCTCGATGTCGTAGGGGACCCCGTTGACAGTCACTTTCAGTTTCATTGGTCTTCCTTCTCAGCGCGTGTACAGCGGGTGGTGAGCGTGCTGGGCCCGGCGGGTGTTGGAGGTCCAGTTGCGTCCGGTCGTGAAGTGCTTCTGACGGCGCTTCGCCCGGTGCCCGAGGTAGGCGGCCACCGCAGCGGCGATGGCGATCAGGGTCTCCTCAGGCACGTCGGCCGTCCGGAGCTCCAGCCCCTTGATCTTGATCTCGAGCCCTTCGATCCGCTCGGTGAGCGACGTGACGAGCTCCAGCAGTTCCGCGTCCTGTGACATCGCGATCACACCGGCCCGAGGCCGTGCTTCTTGGCCGGACGCAGCTCGCGCTTGGAGGCCAGCAGCTCGAGGGCCATGGCCACCTTGCGACGGGTGTCGCCCGGATCGATGATGTCGTCCACCAGGCCACGGGACGCCGCCATGAACGGCGTCGAGAACGTGTTCCGGTATTGCTCGACCAGTTCTTCGCGCCTGGCGGCCGGGTCATCGGCATTGTCGATCTCGCGCTTGAACACGATCGACGCTGCGCCCTCCGCACCCATGACGGCGATCTCGGCGGTCGGCCAGGCGAACACCTTGTCAGCGCCGAGGTCCTTGCAGCCCATGGCGATGTACGCGCCGCCGTAGGCCTTGCGCAGCACGACAGTGATCTTCGGGACAGTGGCAGCGGAGTAGGCGTACAGCATCTTCGCGCCGTGGCGGATGATGCCGCCGTGCTCCTGGGTGACGCCGGGCATGTAGCCGGGCACGTCCACCAGGGTGAGGATCGGGATGTTGAACGCATTGCAGAACCGGATGAACTTGCTGCCCTTGTCGGACGCGTTGATGTCCAGCACGCCGGCCATCGCGTTCGGCTGGTTCGCAACCACGCCGACGGTGCGTCCATTGACCCGCGCGAAGCCGACCACGATGTTCATCGCATAGCCGGCCTGGACCTCGAGGAAGTCGCCGTAGTCGACGATCTTGGCGATGACATCGCGGACGTCGTAACCCTGCTTGCCGTCCGCCGGGACGACGTCGTGCAGCGTCGGGTCGTACTCGACGTTGTAGTTGCCCTCGATCAGCGGGGCGTCCTCGGAGTTGTTCTGTGGCAGGAAGCTGAGCAGCTTCTTGGCGATCAGGATGGCCTGCTCGTCGTCGTCGGCAACGAAGTGGTTCACGCCGGAGACGCTCATGTGTGTGTCCGCGCCGCCGAGGCGGTCGGCGGTCACTTCCTCACCGGTGACCTGCTTGATGACGCTCGGCCCGGTGATGAACATGTGGGCCTTGCGGGTCTGGATGACGAAGTCGGTGAGCGCCGGGGAGTACGCAGCGCCACCGGCGCAGGGGCCGGCGATGATCGAGATCTGCGGCACGACACCGGAGAGCAGGACGTTGGCGTAGAACACCTTGCCGTAGCCCGACAGCGAGTCGATGCCCTCCTGGAGGCGAGCGCCTCCGGAGTCGTTGACGAAGAGGAACGGCGTGCCGTTCTCCAGCGCGGACTGCATCATCTCGGCGACCTTGATGGAATGCGTCTCGCCGGCGGAGCCACCCATGACGGTGAAGTCCTGGCTGGCGAGGTGCACGGGCCGGCCGAGCACCAGGGCTGTTCCGGTGACGACACCGTCAGCGGGCAGGTCCGCGGTGTCCATGCCGAAGGTGACGGTCCGGTTTTTGCGGAACAGGCCGATCTCCTGGAAGGTGTCGGGATCGATGAGTGCGTCGATCCGCTCCCTTGCGGTCATCTTGCCCTGGTCGCGCTGCTTCTGAAGCCGGGTCTCGCCACCACCGAGGCGCGCCGTGAGGCGTGCTTCGAGGAGGGCGTCGACGCGCTTCTTCATCGTGATTGGCTTCTTGCTCATGTGTCCGTCCTCACGCCATCTCTACGGAGACGCTGTGTTCGCGTCCGCCCATGGAGACCTTGTACTTGATGGGGCCGCGCACCGCGTTCGCTGCGCCGCTGTTGGCCTCTGCTTCTGCCTTCATTTCCGCTTCGGTCATGCCGACGTTCTTCGGGCCCTCGTCACGAGTGGCGAAGAAGGCCGAGGCGACCTGCGGGAACATGGCATAGGTGAGGACGTCCTCGTCGGTGCCGTCGTTACCCGGGGCCTTGCTGGCCTCGTCGACGAGCTTGCCCCACTCCGGCGGGATCAGGTCGGCCGGGCGGACCGTGATCGGTTCCTTCTTGGCCTGCGCCTGCGCGATCGCGACAACCTCGGGGTTGCGCTCGCCCATGCACTCGCCGTAGTAGCCGAGCATCAGGTCGGCGAACTCGCCGGTCATCACCTTGTAGCGACCCATCAGGACGTTGAACACGGCCTGCGTGCCGACGATCTGGCTGGACGGGGTGACCAGCGGCGGGTGGCCGCAGTCGGCCTTGACCAGGGGAACCTCGGCCATGACCTCCTTGATCCGGTCGCCGGCGCCCTGGGCCTTGAGCTGGCTCTCCATGTTGGAGAGCATGCCGCCGGGGATCTGGCTGCTGAAGATGTCAGTGTCCACCAGGGTGGCCGACTCGAACTTCTTGTACTTCGGGCGCACCTTGGCGAAGTGGTCGCGGATGCGGATCAGGCGCTCGGGGTCGAGGTTCGTCGTGTACTGCGTGCCTTCCAGCATCGCGACGAGGGACTCGGTGGGGTTGTGGCCCGGGCCGAGCGACATCGAGCTGATCGAGGTGTCGACGACGTCGGCTCCGGCCTCGATGGCCTTCATCAGCGAGACCATGGTCACGCCGGTGGTGGAGTGGCAGTGCACGTTGATCTGCACGTCCTCGCCGTAGGTCTCCTTGATGCCGCGGACGATGTCGTAGGCAGGCTGCGGCTGCAGCAGTGCAGCCATGTCCTTCAGTGCCAGCGACTCGGCACCCATGTCGAGCAGTTGGCCGGCGAGCTTCACGTAGCCCTCGGTGGTGTGCAGCGGGGAGATGGTGTAGCAGATGGTGCCCTGCGCGTGCTTGCCGGTCTTCTTGACGGCCTGCATCGCGTGCGCCATGTTGCGCGG
>JBBRIY010000132.1:0-7243 GCA_038220215.1 Propionibacteriales bacterium | reverse complement strand
GCCTCAGCGAGCACCTCGTCGGCGACCTGCCGGCCGAACCGCTCGATCGCCGGTACCTTGAACGCCCCCATCGGGACATCCAGCCCCGCCTCCATCACCGCCTCCAGGTACGCCGCGTAGCGCTGCCGGACGTCGCGGGTCTCCGAGATCCCCACGAAGCGTGGGCGCCTGACGCCGTGCCCGATCAGGTGCTGGACAAGCTCACGTGTCGGCTCCCCGTTCTCGACTCCGATCGAGTCGCAGCCCGGGATCGGATTGCGTCCGGTCACGACAACCGGGATTCGGGACGCGACAAATGTCACGACCTCATCCGGCACGGTGAGGTGTGTGATCGCCATTCCGTCGACCATGCTCGACAGGTTCACCACCTGTTCGATGAGGCGTCCGGGATCCGTGTCGGCAACGACGGGTCGGACGCTCACGCCGTTCTGCCCTGCCACAGACAGGTAGCCCGCCAACAACTCGGCGTAGTAGGGGCCGACGACCGACGTCGTCACGAAACCGTGGGTCTCCTGGCTCAGCTGAATCGAGCGGCCCCGCAACGGGCTGTAACCCAGCTGCTCCACCGCCTTCAGGACGCGCGCCCGCGTCGCCTCGGACGCTGGCGCGGAGCCCTGCAGGACGCGGGACACCGACGAGATGGACACCCCGGCCAGCTTGGCCACCGCGTAGATGGTGACCGGTCTGTCAGCTTCATCGTGGGGCACCGATCCAGCTTATGGGCCGACGTCCACGTGACACGGCATCGAGGACTGCGGGCAATTAAGCGGTGGTGTCGGCGAAGGGGTTGGGGATTGCTTCCACCAGGCGCCTCGTGTAGTCGTCCTTCGGGTTGCGAATGACATCGATGGCCTCGCCCTGTTCCACAATCTCGCCGTTGTGCAGCACGATCACTTCATCGGCGAGCATGCGCGCGCTGAGCAGGTCGTGGGTGATGTAGAGGATGCCCACGTCAGAGTCCTTCACGAGCTTGTGCAGAAGCTCCAGGATCTCCGCACGAATCGAGACGTCGAGACTCGAAATCGGTTCGTCGGCGATCACCAGCTCGGGCTGTGCAGCGAGTGCCCGTGCAATCACCACACGCTGCCGCTGTCCCCCAGAGAGCTCGTAGCCGAACCGTCCGCGGTACTGCCCCGGCGGAGTCAGCGCAACGGCTTCCAGGAGCGAGTCGATCTCGGCGTGCAACTCCTTGCCGCCCAGGTTCCGGTGGTTCTTCAGCGGCCTCGACAGGATGTAATCCAGGGTTTTGTTCGGGTTCAGCGCGCTGTACGGGTCCTGGAACACCATCTGGACGAGTTTCCGGAAGCGTGCCAGGTCGGCACGGCCCAGGTGTCCGACGTTGAGCGGGCCGGTCTTGGACTGGAACACGATCTCGCCCGAAGTCGGTCGTTCCACCCCCGTGATCATCCTGGCGATCGTCGACTTGCCCGAACCGGACTGGCCAACCAGCGCCGTCACCATGCCGCGGCGCAGCTCGAAGCTGACACCCTTGATGACCTCGTTCTCCTCCACCGTGAAGCCGCGCCGGGTCCGGAAGGTCTTCGTGACGTTCTTCAGCTGCAGGAAGACATCGTTGGACAGCGCCAACTCGGTCTCCCCTACGGATTTCACGAACTCAGGCCCCTGGAACCGGTGAGTCCTCGCCGACAAACCTGGCGTTTCCGGCGCCTCCCGCTGCAGGTGGGCGACGTGGCACGCCACGCGCGGCGCCACATCCGTCGACTCCCGGACCTCGGCGCCAGCGAGGACGCCACCGGCAGCTAGCGGGTCGCTGGCCAACCCTGGCGCTATCGGCAACAGCAAAGGCTCTACGCCCAGGCAGCGCTCAATCCGCTCCGGACAGCGTGGGGCGAAGAGGCAACCCTCGTGCTCGCGGGAGAGATCCGGAGGACGCCCGGGAATGTAGGTGATCCGCACGGTTTCATCGCGCGGGTCGGCGTAAGACCCCAGCAGCCCCTTCGAGTAGGGGTGCAGGGGGTCGCGGAGGAGCGTCTGCGTCTGGTGTTCCTCGACGATCCTTCCGGCATACATCACCAGGATCCGGTCGGACATGTCGAGGACGGTGCCGATGTCGTGGCTGATGAACAGCACAGCGAAGCCTTGCTCACGTTGGAGCCGCCGCACGTTCTCCAGGATCGAATGCTGCACGACGACGTCCAGGCCGGTGGTGGGCTCATCCAGCAGGACGAACTTCGGGTCGTTGGCCAGGGCAAGGGCGAGGTTGACCCGCTGCTTCATGCCGCCGGACAACTCGTGCGGGTAGGCATTGATGAAGCGGTGGTCGATCATCACCAGGTCGAACAGCTCCTTGATGCGATCGACGACCTCGTCCTTGCGCAGTGTGCTGTGCAGTTCGATCGCGTCCCGGAACTGGGGCTCGACCCGGGCGACGGGGTTGAGCGAGTTCATCGAACTCTGGAAGACCGTCGAGATGTCGCGCCACCGGTAGGGCCGCAGCTCCTCCTGGCTCATCGTCGTGATGTCCAGGCCGTCGAAGATGATCTGGCCGGCGGCGATCCGCCCCGGTCGCTCGATGAGACGAAGGATCGCGTTCGCGAGGGTCGACTTGCCTGATCCAGATTCGCCGATGAGTCCCACGAATTCGCCCGGGGCGATCGTGAACGAGACATCCTCGACGGCGTTCAGCGCGCGGTGCAGCTTGGGCTCGTAGCTGACGGTGAGGTTCTTCACCTCGAGCAGTGGCGCGGGCATCTCAGGCGTCCTCTCGCAGGTGCGGATTGCTGATGAGGTCGATGCCGAAGTTGATCAGGGTCAGAGCCATGATCAGGCCGGAGAGCACGAGGCCGGGCAGGAGCAGCCAGAGCCACAGTCCCTGGGCGAGCGCCCCCTGCAGCTGGGCCTGGTAGAGCATCGTCCCCCACGACACCGATTCGGTGTTCCCGAGGCCGAGGAAGGAGAGTCCAGCCTCCGCCCCGATGGCGCCGGTGGCGGCGCCGAAGAAGCCGGCCGCCACCAGGGACATCATCTGGGGCAGGATCTCGCGGAAGATGATCGTGAACGTGCCATCACCGGCGAACTTTGCCGCCGTCACGAAGTCGCGGTTGCGCAGGGTGATGATCTGCGCCCGCTTCCCGCGGGCCGGACCCGCCCAGCTGATGATCCCGATGATCAGGATCGTGAACCAGATGCTCCGCACCTCCGAGTAGGCCATCAGGGTGATGATGAGCGGCAACGTCGGTACAACGAGTGCGACGTTGGTGAAGAACGACAGCACATCATCGATCCAGGTGCCTTCGAGGTAGCCCGACACCAGGCCGATGACCAGAGCGACAACGGTGGCGAACAGGCCGCCGAACATGCCGACGATCAGTGAGACCCGGGTGCCCCAGATCAGCTGGCTGAGGATGTCGCCACCCTGGGTCGTCGTGCCGAGCGGGTGCGCCGTGCTGGACAATTCCACCGGGTTGAAGGTCAGGTCTTCAGCGGCGTACGGCGCGATCAGCGGAGCGAAGATCGCCACCAGGACGTACAGGGCGAGCAGGATCACGCCGAAGCGCGCCTTTCCCGACGACCAGATCACCTGCCACCACGTCGGGCCGCCGGACTCGATCTCATCGATCTGAGCGTCTGCGTCGTTGCTGAGCCCAGGGTCCAGGACTGATTGCGTGACCGTCACGAGCTCGCCTTCCTCGCGCGCGGGTCGAGAACTCCATAGAGCAGGTCCGCGACCAGGTTCGCGAGCAGAGTTCCGACAATGGTGAACAACAGGAGGGCCTGCAGGAGCGGATAGTCCTTGCTCATGGCTGCCTGCCCCATGATCCGGCCAAGTCCCGGGTAGTCGAAGGTCTGCTCGATGAGGAGTTGACCACCGAGAATGCCGCCCAACGCCATGGCGAAACCGGTGATCGACGGCAGCAGGGCGTTACGAGCTGCGTAGCGCAGGGCGACCTGTTTGTCGGGAACGCCCTTGGCCTTGGCCAGCCGGACGTAGTCCTCGCCGAGGTTCATGATCATGGTGTTCCGCATGCCGAGGATCCAGCCGATCGGCGTCAGCAGCAGCAGTACCGCGGCCGGAAGGACGGAATGGTAGGCAGCGTCAGCGAGGAACTCGAGGTTGAAGCCGGGCGTCGAGGCGTCGTAGCCGCCTGACGTGGGGAACCAGCCGAGGATGTAGCCGAAAGCGAACAGCAGTAACAGTGCGATCCAGAAGGACTGCAGGGTCCCGATGAACGTGGAACCCAGGGTGACGACCGAGTCGAACATCGAGTTTCGCCGCCAGGCGGCCAGGGCACCCAGGACCATGCCGACAACAAACGAGATCAGCAGCGTGACGCCGACGAGAACCAGCGTCCAGGGCAGCGCTTTGGCGATCACATCGGTCACCGGCGTCGGGAAGTAGGTGTAGGAGACGCCGAAGTCGCCTCGGGACAACTGCCCGAGATAGGCGAGGTACTGGTCGAACAGGTTGCCCTCTGGCGCTCCGAGCATGGTGCGCATGGCCTGGATCTTTGCCGGGTCGAGCTCGGCGTCCTTCCCCGCCAGCTTCCTGACCATCAACTCGGCGGGGTCGCCGGGTTGAAGACGAGGGATCAGGAAGTTGAGCGTGATCGCCGCCCAGAGGGTCAGCAGGAAGTACCCGGCCCTGCGGGCGAAGTAGCGCATGGTCAACCCCCGTCGAAGTTACTTCGCCGACTTGAGCCGCGTCATGATCAACAACATCTCCGAGTTGGTCGCATAAGGGTCGGCCTCGGTGGGCCAACCGACCGCCTTGTCGGTGCGATAGATCATGCGCGCCGGCGCGTAGAACAACGGGGTGACCGGGGCCTGGGTGACCATGATGTCGACCAGTTGACCAACCAGCGCCTTCTGCTCTGCCGGGTCCGTCGATCCCGACAGCTGGACGACAATCGCATCCGTCGCCGGGTCGCTGTACCTGCCGACGTTCGTCCTGACCTCGGACTTCGTCGGGAACTGGTCGCTCGACAGTTTCGAGCCGAGGTTGCGGGCGACCTCACAACCGCCGTGCAGGTACTCCAGGACCGAGTCGAAGGTGCCTTCCTTCTTCTGCAGGTCGACCGCGTCGGGCGGGCTGGCGATGAGCTTGGCGTCGAGCTTCATCTCCTTCAGGTTCCGGACGATGATGTCGGCGGCGCCCTGGTAGTCGATCCAGCCGGCCTGCACCGAGAACGTCACCGGCATCGCCTTGCCATCCTTGGTGGTCCGGAAACCATCGCTACCAATCGGGTAGCCCGCAGCATCCAGCATCTCGTTGGCCTTGGCAGGGTCGTATTTCAGCACCGTGTCGGCGTTAGCCATGGCGTCGGGGAGTAGCGCCTTTGCGTAGGGCAGCTTCAGGCCGGTCTGCGAAGCGACAGCCATGACGCCGTACGTGGCCTTCTGGCTCATCTGCTCCTTGTCGAATCCCTGGCTCAGGGCCACGCGGAATGCTGCATCATTCCACGGCGCCTTTGTGAGATTCGGGGTGAAGACCGTGCTTCCGGCCGGCGCGTACCAGAAATGATTCAGGGTCGGATCTTTGGCCTGAAAAGAGTTTGCCGGGTTGGGAATCTCGCCCCAATACGCATCCAGCTGGCCGGAGGTCAACTTCAGTGCGGCATTGGTTGCGTCGAAGTTGCCGGCCATGACCAGGTGCTTGACCTTTACCTTGTCGGCCTGCCAGTAATCTTCTCGGCGGTCGAGTACGAGTTTGCGTCCGTTGTACGAGCCGACGACGAAGGGCCCGGTACCAACGGGCTTGGTGTCGACGTACTTCGTCGGGTTACCGACGCTGCTCCAGACATGTTCGGGCACGATCTTGGCCGTGATCAGGCTGTCGAACTTGGCGGCGGCATTACTCGTGAAGGTGATGATCACCTTGTTGCCTTCGGCGACGACCGACGCCGCCTTGCCACCGAAGGAGTCGGTCCACAGGCCGATGTCATCCAGCGCGGGGTACTGCTTCTTCAGGTTGAGCGTGAACACCACGTCCTGAGCCGTCAGCGGCTGGCCGTCCGACCATTTCACGCCGTCGCGGATCGTGAAGGCGAGCTTCGTGGGTCCCTCCCAGACGAAGTCGGTGGCAAGCCAAGGCACGACCTCGCAGTTCATGGAACTCCGGACCATCAGCGGCTCATAGAAGTACGTCTTCGAGGTGGCACTCGGCGACCAGGGATTGTAGTTCTCGATGCCGGCGACGTTGTCGGC
Organism: Propionibacteriales bacterium; assembly: GCA_038220215.1. GTDB lineage: Bacteria > Actinomycetota > Actinomycetes > Propionibacteriales > Propionibacteriaceae > Propionicimonas. The sequence continues at coordinate 1,078 of JBBRIY010000132.1, read as the reverse complement.
CACCTCGGCGGGCAACGTCAACTGCTCGATCAGGTTGTCGGTGCCGCCGGGGTTGACCTGGCCCGATGCGGCTGGGCCGGGATTGTCCTTGGTGGCGATCTGCCCCGAGCAGGCGCTCAGGGTGAGCGCACCGGACAGGACAAGAGAGGCCGCGAACGTCCATCTGCTCTTCATCGAAAACAACTCTCCTTCGACCCTCGTCATTGGGGGAGGGACATTGGGGTCCTTCGGCAAAAGATAAGTCCGCTGCGTTCGCAATAGCTAGTCTTTCGGGCAGTGAAAGCGCTTTCTGCGGAACGTGGAACTACTTTCACAGGAGCGTGAAAGTGCTTCCCGATTGCGCATTTGTCTGGCTTCGTCGATGCGCTGGTGTTAAACATGGGACGTGCTACCCACCCCCAGCCGCGAGTCGCAACCCCTCCTGGAACTGACCTGCGGGGACGCCCGCGCGGTATTCACCAGCACTATGGTGCCGACACGTTTCGATGTGGCCGGGCTGAGCATGATCCTCTACCCCGCCAGCCCCTTCGAGGCCGGACTGCTCGGGCTGTACCTCCGACCGCAGGAGGGCGGCGCTCGCCCCGTCCCGCTGCTCGGACCGTCCTCAACGGGAACCACGTCGCTGGTGGGGGACGCCATCGTGCGTCGCGGGCACGACGGCCCCTGTGAGTGGTGCGTCGAGTTCACCTTCGGACCCGACGGCCGCGACTGGCGCTGGCAGGTCGAGGTGCACAACAGGTCGGACACGACGATCGCGTGCGACCTGGTCGCCACCCAGGACTTCGCGCTGGCGCCCTACCCGGTGGTCAGGACCAACGAGTACTACGTGAGCCAGTACCTGGACCTGTCCGTCATCAACGACCCCGAGTTCGGCAACGCCGTGGCTGTCCGGCAGAACATGCCGGGCGAGCGTCAGCCGTGGGCGGTCCTCGGCTCGTTGGGACGCGGTACGGAATGGGCGACCGACGCCCTCCAGCTACGGAGGCGGCAGCACGGGCGACAAGTGCTCGACATGTCGCACCTGCCGTCCCACCGACTCCAGCACGAGCACACCCTCGCCGCGCTAGCCTCCGAGGAA
>JBBRIY010000131.1:0-7285 GCA_038220215.1 Propionibacteriales bacterium | reverse complement strand
ATCTGGAGGCTGTCCGCTTCGGAAGGAACTTCCGCGTGCCCGAGCATGCGGTCAACGCTTACCTCCGTGAGTCGTTCTACAACGCCGGCTGATTTCGTTCAGCCCCCCCGGGGCCAGTAAGATCCTGTGGTTGGCTGGACTCACCAGCCGCATCCTTTCGGGTTGACCCCAACCCGATCCCGCAACTTGCCGCCCTTCCGGGTGGTTTTCGAGAGGTCTGCCAGTGGGTTCGGTCATCAAGAAGCGTCGCAAGCGGATGGCGAAGAAGAAGCACCGCAAGCTGCTCAAGAAGACGCGCATCCAGCGTCGTCGCGCCGGCAAGTAGTTCGCCCTTCCGCTTTCGAGTCAGCGATGGATGGGGCCCGGGTTGTCCTGCTGGTCCGCGACGGTTGCCACCTGTGTGTGGACGCCGTCGCGATCGTCAGCGCCGTGTGCGCTGCGACCGGCGACACCTGGGTGACCGTTGATGTCGACAGCGATCCGGCCCTCCGGGCCGAATACACCGATCACGTGCCGGTGACCTTTGTCGACGGCGTTCGCCATGCCCTGTGGCAGGTGGACGCCGACGCCTTGGCGAAAGCCCTCGCAGCGGCGTCTTGACCCACACCGGGGCGCTGGCATGACATGGCAGTCATGACAGAACGCGAAATTGTGGTGAAACCCCTGCCCTTCGTGCACTTGCAGAACGCAGCGCTGTCGCCACCGCCCAGCCCCCACCTCCCGACTTGTCAGAATCTCAGGGCGCCAGAGCGACCTGAGATTCTGACAAGTCCGTAAAAGGGGGTCCGGCCAGCCTGCGTATTGTTGGGGCGACGAGCGAGGCGAGGAGTCGGATGGAGAACAGTGTCGTGCACCTGGTGCGCCACGGGCAGGTGCACAATCCCGACGGTGTGCTGTACGGCCGCACGCCGGGTTACGGGCTTTCCGACCTGGGGCGGCAGATGGCCCAGCGCCTCGGCGAGCATTTCGCCGACGTCCCGCTGGTGCACCTGGTCAGCTCACCGCTGCAGCGCGCGCAGGAGACGATCGCGCCGATCGCCGCAGCCCACCCCGACCTCGAGGTGCACATCGACGATCGGGTGATCGAGGCAGCCAATGTCTTCGAGGGACGCAGCTTCGGCAAGCGCAACGAGATCCTGCTGCGGCCCTCCAGCTGGTGGGCGCTGCGCAACCCGCTGCGTCCGTCCTGGGGCGAGTCGTACACCTCGATCCTCGCGAGGATGCGAACGGCGCTGGTCGATGCGGCGTCGCACGCCGTAGGTGGCGAGGCGCTGGTCCTCTCCCACGAGCTGCCGATCTGGATGGCCCGGTCCTGGGCAGAGGGACGCCGGCTGGTGCACGACCCACGGCGCCGCCAGGCCCGGCTGGCCAGCGTGACCACCTTCACCTTCTCCGGCTCGCACCTGGTGCGGGTCGACTACACCGAGCCGTGTGCCGACCTGGTGCCGGTGAAGCCCAAGAAGTTCCGCCCGGGCGCGTGATGCGCAAGGTTGCCTGCCTGGTCGTCGCCGCGCTGCTGCTCGTCGGCTGCGGTTCGGCGTCCGGTGGTGCGAACGGTTTCGTCGCCGGTGACGGCACCCTGACGGTGCTGCCGGCCGATCAGCGTCCGGCCGCTCCGGTGATCGAGGGCACAACCCTTGCCGGTGAGCCGTGGCGGAGCGACGCCACCAGCGGCAAGGTGCTCGTCTACAACGTGTGGGGGTCGTGGTGCGCGCCGTGCCGGGCCGAGGCGCCGGTGCTGGTCGCGGCCAGCAAGCGCACGGCCGACACCGCCGTCTTCGTCGGCCTGAACACCCGCGACCTTGACAAGGCCGCGCCGCAGGCTTTCCTCCGCACGTTCGCGGTGCCCTACGTCAACCTGTACGACCCGGACGGGGCCCTGCTGCTGAAGTTCAGCGGCCAGCTGCCTGCCAGCGCCATCCCCAGCACGCTTCTGGTCGACCCGGAAGGACGGGTGGCCGCCCGCATCATCGGCGAGGTCACCGAGGCAACCCTCGTCGACGTGATCACGGACCTGGCGGCGGGCAAGTGATCGCCATGACCTTCGCCGACTGGGTGCGGGAGGCCGTCGGCGGCTCCGTACTCCTCGCCCTTCCCGTGGCGCTGCTGGCAGGCCTGGTGTCGTTCTTCAGCCCGTGCGTGCTGCCGCTGCTGCCCGGCTACCTGTCCTTCGCCACCGGTCTTGGCGCCGCGGAGATCACGTCCGGACGCGCCGGTCGCAGTCGCGTCCTGCTGGGCACGATCGGGTTCGTCGCCGGGTTCGCCCTCGTCTTCGTCGCTACCGGCGCGCTCGCCGGGACGCTCGGCTCGGCACTGGTGGCCTGGCAACGCCCCCTGACCATCGCTGCCGGCATCCTGAGCATCGTGCTGGGCCTGGTCTTCACCGGTTGGCTCCCCCTGGGGCAGACCACCTGGCGGCTGAACCTCAGCCCGCGCCTCGGGCTTGCCGCAGCACCGTTGCTGGGCATCGTGTTCGGCCTGGGCTGGACGCCGTGCATCGGCCCGGCGCTGTCGGTGGTGTTGACGCTGGCGCTCAACGAGGCCACTGCCCTCCGTGGCGGGGTGCTGGCCTTCGCCTACGCCGTTGGCCTCGGACTGCCGTTCATCGTCGCCGGGTTGGCCTTCGGCCGCATCGCCGGCACCGTCGAGTGGGTGAAGCGGCATCACCGCGGCATCCAGGTGGCCGGCGGCGTCGCCATGATGGCCGTCGGCGTGCTGCTGGTCACCGGCTGGTGGGGCGTGCTGGTGGCCGGCCTGCAGCAATGGGTGAGCAACTTCACGGTGGTGATCTGAGGTGCCGGAGCCGAAGGTCGCTGCGGGCAGGGAGCTGGTCAGTTGGCTCCGGTTCGCCTGGGCCACCCTGACCTCGATGCGGACGGCGCTGATCCTGCTGCTGGTGCTCGGCATCGCAGCCATCCCGGGCTCCTTGCTGCCGCAGCGTCCGACGAGCCCGATCGGCGTCAGCGACTACCTCGCAGCCAATCCGGTGTTCGCTCCGTGGCTGGACCGCCTGGGTTTCTTCGACGTCTTCGGTTCGGTGTGGTTCGCCGCGATCTACCTGCTCTTGTTCATTTCGCTGATCGGGTGCATCCTGCCCCGCACGGCCGGCTATGTGAGGGCGTTGCGCGACCTGCCGTCCGCGCCCCCCGGCTCGCTCGCCCGGTTGCCCGGGCACACCGTCGGGACGGCCAGCGAGACACCAGGGGCCGTGCTGGACGCCGCGGAGGCCCACCTCCGCGCCCGCCGGTACCGCGTGCGGCGCGAGGTGGACAGCGTCTCCGCCGAGCGCGGCTACCTGCGTGAGACCGGCAACCTCGTCTTCCACATCTGCCTCGTGCTGACCCTGATCGGTCTCGCGTGGGGATCGCTGTTCAGCTTCAAGGGCACGGCGATCGTCGTGGAGGGTCAGGCGTTCTCCAACACGCTGACCCAGTATGACGACTTCGGTGCCGGCGCTGCCTTCGCCCCGTCGCAGCTGTCGCCGTTCACGGTGAGGCTCGACGACTTCCAGGTGACGTTCGAGACCGGACCCGAACAGCAGGGGGCCGCTCGCGACTTCACGGCGCACGTCACCGTCACCGGCGCTGACGGCGCGACCAGCCGGCAGATCCTCCAGGTCAACGGTCCGCTGGCGGTGGGGACCAACAACGTCCACCTGCTCGGGCACGGCTACGCGCCGGTCGTGACCGTCCGCGACGGCTCCGGCAATGTTGCCTTCTCCGGGCCGGTCGTGTTCCTGCCGCAGGACGGCAACTTCCGCTCCGATGGCGTGATCAAGGCCCCCGACGCCCGTCCGGAGCGGCTGGCCTTCGAGGCGATCTTTCTCCCCACTGCGTCCACCTCGGGCTCCGGCGGCATGGTGTCGGTCTTCCCCGACGTCCTGAACCCGCAGTTGCTGGTCAACGTCTGGGCCGGTCCGCCGAAGGTGGAGACCGGTGCTCCCGAGAATGTGTACGCCCTTGACAAGACCGGACTCACCCAGCTGACCAAGGACGGTGGCGACCCGCTGCGCGCCGGCCTCGCGATCGGCGCCTCCTACCAGCTGCCCGACGGACGCGGCTCGCTGAGCTTCGACGGCTGGAAGCGCTGGACAAAGCTGCAGATCTCCAGTGCCCCCGGCGGCTGGCTCGTTCTCATCTCGGTCATGCTCGCCGTCCTCGGCATGTCCGTCTCGCTGTCTGTGCGTCCCCGCCGCCTGTTCGTCCGCGTGCACCCCGAAGCGTCGGCAACCGAGGTGTCCGTCGCCGGCCTCGACAGGGTGGACGGGCGTGGCGGTCTCACCGACGAAGTTGCCGCGCTGGCGGTGGCCTGCGGTCTGGAAGCTACGCTGGCAGACACCGACACCGGGCCCACCACGGACAAACCACCTACGGACATGCCCACCACGGACAAGGAGCAGCAGTGACCGCGTACTACTCCAGCCTGGCGATGGTCACCTCAGCAGTGCTGTACCTGGTGGCCATGACGCTGCATGCAGCCGAATGGGCGAGCGTGCGCACCATTCGCACCCGCGAGCCGGCAGAAGTAGCCGTCGGCGCGAGTGGCACGGGTGCCGGGTGGGAGTCATCCGATCCCAAGGCCGCACCGGCGAAGACCCGCCGCGAGGACGTCCTTGGTCGCCTGGGCCTCGCCATCACCGTCATTGCCGCGCTGACCCACGTGCTGGGCGTCGTGCTCCGTGGTGTCGCAGCCGAGCGTGCCCCGTGGGGCAACATGTACGAGTTCATCACCACGTCGCTGGCGATCGCCGTCCTGACCTACCTCGTGCTGGCATGGAAGTACGGCATGCGCTGGCTCGGGCTGCCCGTGACGCTGCTGCTCACCGTCGGCCAGGGGGTGGCCGTCACCGTCTTCTACGTCAACGTGTCCGAGCTGATGCCGGCGCTGCACTCGGTGTGGTTCGTCATCCACATCATTGCCGCAGCCACCTCCGGTGCCGCCTTCAACATCGGCGGCATCGCCGCGATCCTTTACCTGATCCGCTCCCGTGACGAGCGACTCGGCGGGTCCGGTGGCTACCTGTCCCGGTTGCCGTCTCCGGAGGTGCTCGACCGCATCAGCTACCGCTTCCTCGCCTTCGCGTTCCCGCTGTGGACCTTCACCGTCGCCGCCGGCGCCATCTGGGCGCAGTACGCCTGGGGACGGTTCTGGGGCTGGGACCCCAAGGAGACCATGTCGCTGGTCACCTGGATCATCTATGCGGGCTACCTGCATGCGCGTGTCACCGTCGGCTGGAAGGGACGCCGCGCCGCGATCGTCGCGATCGTCGGCCTGGCGAGCTTCTGGTTCAACTTCGTCGGCATCAACCTGCTGGTCTCCGGACTGCACTCGTACTCCGGCATCCCCCGGTGAGTTCGCCGCCACGGCTGTTCGTCGTCGGCGGTGGGCGCAGCGAGTCTCGGCGCCGTCCGGGTGCGTGGAACAATCGGCGCATGCGGCACTTCGATCTGTGCGTCATCGGCTCCGGCAGTGGAAACTCCATCGTCGACGAGCGGTTCGACGACTGGAAGGTCGCGCTGGTGGACGGCCAGGAGTGGTTCGGCGGCACCTGCCTGAACGTCGGCTGCATTCCCACCAAGATGTTCGCCTACCCGGCCGACCTGGCCGAGTCGGCCCGTCATGCCGCGCGGCTCGGGGTGGACGTCGGCGCTGTCTCGGTTCGCTGGGGCGACGTGCGCGACCGGGTGTTCGGGCGCATCGACGCGATCGTCTCGAGCGGGGAGGCCTACCGGCGCGACAGCGCGAACGTTGCCCTGTACCGCGAACGTGCCCACTTCGTCGCGCCCAAGGTGCTGGCCGTGGGCGACGAGAGGTTCAGTGCAGACCGTTTCGTGATCGCGGCGGGCTCACGGCCGGTGCTCCCGGACGCCCCCGGCGTCGACGACCCGGCGCTCACCGACCGCATCCACACCTCCGACTCGATCATGCGGCTGGCCACCCTGCCGAAGTCGCTGATCATCGTCGGCGGCGGCCTCGTCGCCGTCGAGTTCGCGCACGTCTTCGCCGCCTACGGCACCCAGGTGACCCTGCTGCACCGTGGACAGGTGCTGCTGCGCCACGAGGACGAGGACGTCTCGCGGCGGTTCACCGACCTCCTCAGCCGCCGGGTGGTGCTGCGGCTCGGTCAGCAGGTCGTCTCCTTCGACGACGCCGACGGGCGCATCGAGGTGGGCACGATCGACGACGACGGCATTGAGTACTTCTTCGAAGCCGAGCACGTCCTGGTCGCCACCGGTCGGGTTTCGAACTCCGACACCCTTGACCTGGCGACAACCGGGGTCGAAGTGGACCAAAACGGCCTGGTCCGGGTCGATGAACACCAGCGCACCACTGTTGAGGGCATCTGGGCGCTGGGTGACGTCAGCTCGCCCTGGCAGCTCAAGCACGTTGCCAACCATGAGGCCCGGGTGGTGCAGCACAACCTGCTGCACCCTGACGACCTCCTGGCCAGCGACCACCGGTTCGTGCCGCACGCTGTCTTCAGTGGTCCGCAGGTGGCCGGCGTCGGCCTCACCGAGCAGGCCTGCCGCGAGCAGGGCCTGCGGTACGCCGTCGGCCAGCGGGACTACGGCTCGGTCGCCTACGGGTGGGCCATGGAAGATACCGACCACTTCGCGAAAGTGATCGCCGACCCGGCGACGGGACAGTTGCTGGGAGCCCACATCATCGGCCCTGACGCTGCCAACATGATCCCGCCGCTGGTGCAGGCCATGAGCACAGGGCTCGACCTGTCGACGATGGCCAGGGGCCAGTACTGGATCCACCCCGCGCTTGCCGAGGTCGTCGAGAACGCCCTCCTCGCCGTCGAACGGGACTGACCGGGTGGCGATCAACGGCGGAAGTGCGCGCCGGCTCCTTGCTGCGGTGTGGTGCGTCGTCCTGTTGGCCGGCTGCGCCGCGCCGATCCCGACGGCATCGCGCAGTCGCCCGGCCCCGACGGCTCCGGCCGCACCGCCGTCCTCAGCCGGCATCCCGACCGCGTCCGAGCCCGAGACGACCCCACCGCCCCCCGCGACGCCGGTCGAGCTGTGTACGGACGACGCCGCGGCGCTCAGCCTTGAGGCGAGGATCGGCCAGCTGATCATGGTCGGGGTCGAGGGCGACCTGGACGCGGCGGAGGAGCGAGCCATCACACGCTACGAGCTGGGCTCGGTGGTGCTGCTCGGCACCCAGAACAGGGGCGTGCGAGAGACGGCCGGGTTGAACGCGCGGATCGCCGACCTCAACCCGGGCGCCGGGATCCTGGTCGCCGCCGACCAGGAGGGCGGGTCAGTGCAGCGGCTCA
>JBBRIY010000130.1:0-7396 GCA_038220215.1 Propionibacteriales bacterium | reverse complement strand
CTTGCTGGTGATGATGTGGGTGAACTCCAGCCGGGCGAACTCGATCTGCTTGGGCTTGTCACCGGGTAGCGGCAGGTGCTCCAGGTACCAGTCGTAGAGCGGACGGTGGGTGTCGAACTCCAGTGTGCAGATCGAATGGGTGACGCCCTCGATCGCGTCGCTCTGGCCGTGCGCCCAGTCGTAGGTGGGGTAGACGCACCAGTCGTCGCCGGTGCGGAAGTGGGAGCTGTGGCGGATCCGGTACATCACCGGGTCGCGCAGCGCCATGTTCTCGCTCTGCATGTCGATCTTCGCTCGCAGCACACGGGTGCCGTCGGGGAACTCGCCTGCCTTCATGCGCCGGAACAGGTCAAGGTTCTCCTCGACGCTGCGGCTGCGGTAGGCGCTTTCGGTGCCCGGTTTCCCGAATCCGCCGCGCTCCGCGGAGATGGTCTCGATGTCGGAGTCGTCGACGTAGGCCAGGCCCTGCCCGATCAGGTACTCGGCCCACGCATAGAGCTGGCCGAAGTAGTCAGAGGCATGCAGGAGGTTCGCGGGGCGGAAACCGAGCCACTCGATGTCGGAGACGATCGAGTCGACGTACTCGGATTCCTCCGTGTCGGGGTTGGTGTCGTCGAGGCGCAGGTTGCAGCTGCCGCCGAACTCCTCAGCGGTCCCGAAATCGACGGTGATGGCCTTGGCGTGACCGATGTGCAGGTAGCCGTTGGGCTCCGGCGGGAAGCGGGTCTGGACCCGTCCGCCGTAGGTCTGCTGCTCGTTGTCCCGCCTGATGATGTCGCGAATGAAGTCGTTGGCAACGGGCTGGGTCATGGCCGAAAAGTTACCACTCCCGAGCTCGACCTCCTCGCGCCGGCCCACCCCGTCCACCCCCCACAGAAGCCGTCGATTCCTGCAGAAGCCGCCGTTTCAACGGCGGCTTCTGCGCCAAGTGGCGGCTTCTGCGGGGGGATGGGCGGAGGGAGGTTGTGGCCCGGGTTCGCTAAGGTTGGGTGGCCATGACAGCCAGCCCAGCCCGCCTCCGCGTCGCGCCCTCGCCCACCGGCGACCCGCACGTCGGAACCGCGTACATGTCCCTGTTCAACCTTGCCTACGCCCGCGCCACCGGGGGTGCCTTCGTCCTGCGGATCGAGGACACCGACCAGGCCCGTTACGTGGCGAGCTCCGAGCAGCAGATCTACGACACCCTGCACTGGCTGGGCCTCGACTGGAGCGAGGGGCCGGACATCGGCGGCCCGTACGCCCCCTACCGGCAGTCGGAGCGGCTGGACACCTACCGCCCTTTCGTCGATCAGCTGGTCGAATCCGGCCACGCCTACTACTGCTGGTGCAGCAGCGAGCGCCTCGCAGAGGTTCGTGCAGAGCAGCAGGCCTCCAAGGCGTCTGTGACGGGCTACGACCGGCTCTGCGTGGGCAAGACCCGCGAGCAGCGGGCCGCACTGCCCGGTTTCAGCGAGACCCCGGTGGTGCGGATGCTGATTCCCGACGACGCGCCGCTGACCTTCACCGACCTGATCCGTGGCGAGGTCAACGCGCCGCGTCCCGACGACCAGGTGATCCTCAAGGCTGACGGGTTCCCCACCTACCACCTGGCCGTCGTTGTCGACGACCACCTGATGAACATCACCCACGTCGTCCGCGGGGAGGAGTGGATCTCCTCCACGCCCAAGCACCTGCTGCTGTACCGCTGGCTGGGGTGGGACGAGCCGGCGTTCGCGCACATGCCGCTGCTGCGCAACACCGACAAGTCCAAGATCTCCAAGCGCAAGAACCCGGCAGCGCGCCTGACCTGGTTCCTCGAGCAGGGCTACCTGCCGGAGGCGCTGCGCAACTTCCTGCAGCTCCTCGCCTACCCGCCGGTCGACGACGAGCACGAGGTGTCGACGTTCGACGATTTCGTCGCCAACTTCGAGTGGACGAAGGTCAACACCGTCGGCCCGATCTTCGACCTGAAGAAGCTGGACTGGCTGAACGGCCAGTACCTCCGCGCACTCAGCGCTGAGGAGCTCGCCGAACGGGTCGTCGAGTTCGGCGTTCGGGCGGGCCAGTGGCCGGCCGACGCCGATGCTGCGGACGTCGACCTGCTGCGGCGTGCCGTCCCGCTGGTGCAGGAGCGGCTGGTGCTGCTCTCGGAGGCGCTGCCGAAGCTGGCCTACCTGTTCACTCCGGACGCGGAGCTGAAGATCGACGCCGACACGCTCGCCCAGGCCGGCGAGGACGGAGCGTTGGTCGTCTCGACCGCGATCGAGGCGCTGTCGGGGCTGGGGGAGTGGACCACGGAGGCGATCCAGGATGCGCTCCGGACGGCCCTCGTCGACGGGCTCGGTATCAAGCCGAAGTTCGCCTTCTCGCCGGTGCGGCTGGCGATCACCGGGTCAAAGGTGTCCCCGCCCCTGTTCGAATCGATGGAACTCCTGGGACGCGAATCGAGCCTCGCGCGGCTGGAGCTGCTGCGGGCGGTGCTGTGACCGGTCCAGTGAGCCCGGTCGTCGCCGTCTTCGGCGGACGCAGCGAGATCGGCCTGGCCGTTGCCACCCGGCTTGCCGCCGGCGCGACGATCGTGCTGGCCGCCCGTCCGGGACCAATGCAGGAGGCGGTCGAGGCCTGCCGTGCCGCCGGTGCCGTCCGGGTGGAAGTGGTCGACTTCGACGCCGACGACATCGGTGCACAGGCCGGCATCGTTGCGTCCATCGAGCAGCAGGTCGGGCCGGTCGATGTGGCCGTCCTCGCGTTCGGCGTGCTGGGCGACCAGTCGGTGGCCGAGCACGACCCGCAGGCAGCCGCGGCCCTCCTTCACACCGACTTCATCGCACAGGCGGCCCTGCTGACCGTGTTCGCGGAGCGCATGCGCGCCCGGGGCACGGGCACACTCGTCGCGTTCTCGTCTGTCGCAGGCCAGCGCGTGCGCCGTGCGAACTACGTCTACGGCTCGGCGAAGGCCGGTCTCGACGGATTCGCCTCAGGGCTGGCCGACGCACTCCACGGCAGCGGCGTCCACCTCGTGATCGCCCGTCCCGGCTTCGTGATCGGACGGATGACCGCCGGCATGAGCCCTGCGCCCTTCTCCTCCACGCCTGATCAGGTGGCCGATGCCGTCGTCCAGCGGATCCGTGCCGGCCGGGGCGTGGAGCTGTGGATCCCCTGGCAGTTGCGCATCCTGTTCTTCGTCGCACGCTTCGTGCCGCGCGCCTTGTGGCGCAGGATGCCCCGCTGAGGCCGGCTGCGCGTCAGAACCCCAGTCCCCACTCCGTCATTCCGGCCGGCGCGTCCGCGGGGATCGGGATGGCTGTCCAGGTCGTGCTCGTTCCGAGCCGTTTGCCGTCGCTGCGGATGGCGTACCCGACGTCGGTGACGCGGCCGTGATCTTCACCCGGCGCGCCGATCAGTACCGTGTCGACGCCTGACGAGCCGACTGACACGCCCACTGCACCGAAGAGGTCCCAGGCCTCCCTGGTGCCAGGGACGCCCCGCGTGGCCTGGGTGTAGCCGCGGTAGCGGGCGGCGGTGAAGTTGGCGACCGTCACCGCCCCGGCGTACTTCAGCTTGCCGTGAGCCTCGGCGGCGCCGATCACGATGTCCCAGGAGCCGTTCGCGGTGAGTCCACGTCCGATCGCGAGGTGCGATCCGAAGTAGTCCCCGGTCTCGTTGCTGCCGGGCACCCCCGCGGTGTTCTGGCTGATCGCCCGTGGGGCCGAATAGGAGCCGTTTGCTTCGTTCCAGCGGATCGGTTGCACCAGGCCGGCGTTGCGGATGCGACCGTCCGACTCGCCCGGCGCCCCGATCGCGAGCCTGCCGCCCCGCATCGCGAGGGCCGCCCCGAAGTGGTCGCCTGCCTCCGCCGTGCCCGGAACTCCCGGGCTGTTCTGGGTGAGTACCAGACGCTGGACCAGTCGGCTCGGCTCGCCCGCGTCGGGGGTGTACAGGCGGACGGCGCCGGCCCCGTTGTGGCCGCGCACGCGGGCGTAGGGCGCGCCCACCGCGACCGTGCCCCCGGAGGTCGCGAGGGACTGCCCGAACCCGGAGATGGACGAGTCGCTGCCGGCGACCGGGATGACCTGGGTGCGCGAGACGGCCAGCGCTGCGTCAAGGGTGAGGACATCGACGAAACCGTCGTAGTCGTCCCCGTCCGCCACGCTGTGACGACCGGCGACCACGACCTGGCTGATTCCGTGGTGGCGGAGCCCGGCGGCCTTGACGAACAGCATCCTGCCCGTTCCCGCGCCCACATCGGAGGCCTGTGGAATGGTCAAGGTGGAGGCCTGGGCCGCGTCCAGCCCGTCCACGGTGCCGGGCACGACCTTCAGCCAGGGCTCTTCGCCCCCGAGGAACTCGATGGCATCGGCGCACACGTCGCCGTTGAGGTCGGCGGAGACCAGGTCGCCGGTGTCGACCAGCCAGGCCGGAGCGGAGCCGTCACCCGGCACGACGAGGTGTTCAAGGGTGCTGGCGCCGCCGACGCCGAGCCGTCCGGTGACGACCAGATCGGCCCTGGCGTCCCCATCGAAGTCGGAGGCGACCGGCGTGCCGGGCAGGCAGGGTGTGGTGATGACGGCGGGTGCCGGCGTCGCGGCAGCGACCTGGCCCGTGGCGGCCACCGATCCGAAGAGAACCAGCGCTCCCACCACGATCAACCGAAAAGTTCCCATCGGTCCTGCCCTTCAGCCAGCGGCGCAGTCAGGTGACACCGGAGCGGCGATCCCACAGAGCGCTCAGTGTTCCCACGCTACTGTCCGACCGGCACCACGTGCCGGGCGGGGGCGATAGTCATACAGGTTCCTGGGGCCACGGTGGACGCAGTTCAGAGCGCATCAGCGCCGGCAACGGGGTCGAGCTGTTGGATCTCGTGGCAGCCGCGCAGCACGTTCCTGCTCGCGCGCTTCGTGCCCAGTGCTCTTCGGCGCCGGATGCCCCGCCGATCAGACGGTCAATCCTCTTCGACGACGAACTGCGGCCCTCCGCTGCGGCACGTGCCCTTGACCTTGAACTCGCCCTCACCCCGGGTCCGGTGGAACTCGATCTCCAGGGTTTCCGGTCCCCGGTTCCCGATCTGGACGGTGAACCCGTCGGCGGGAACTGCAGCGTCCAGCTTGATCCGCTGCCCCCGGCATGTCGCCGTGACCCGACCGGCCTGTCCACTCCATGACCCCTGCACCGCAGCGGGCCCGGCAGTGCCGGTCGTGGTTTCACGGTGAGTGGGTCGTGAGGTGGCTCGAGGGGTGGTCCGGGGCGTGGGTAGGGGAGTGGCCTGGCTGGCTCGCGGAGTGGCCTCGGGCGTGGGCTCGGGCGTCGGTGTGACGGCGGTGCTGGTGGGCAGCTTCGGGGCGGCGGGGTTGGTCACGTGGGCGCCGGCCCGCGAGATCGCCGACCAGACGCTCACGGTCGCTGCCGCGACAATGAGGATCCAGACCACAGCCCAGACCATCATGGGAAGCCCACGCCTCATCGGGCCATCATGCCGCATCGTGCCGGGGATTCCGGTGGCGTAGGGTCAGGCCCATGGCACGGGTCCTGATCATCGAGGATGACCTGGCGATCCGTTCAGCATTGAAGCGGGTCCTCACTGAGCGCGGGGATGTCGTGGTCGTGGCTGGGACCGGTATGGCGGGGATGTCGATCCTGATGCAGGAGCAACCCGACATTGTCCTGCTCGACCTGGGGCTGCCCGACCTGGACGGCTTCGGCGTACTGGCGATGCTGCGCGCGGTCAGCGAGGTCCCGGTGATCGTCATCACGGCGCAGGACGACGACCGCTCCACCGTCCGGGCCCTCGATGCCGGAGCCGACGACTATGTGACCAAACCGTTCGGTGCCGATCAGGTGGCTGCGCGAATTCGGGCGGTCATGCGTCGCTCCCGGCGGGAGCCCGACGATGAGGATCCCGCCCTGGTGATCGGCCAACTCGTCATCGATCCCCGGAGCCGTGAGGTCACGCTCGCCGGGGCCTCGCTTGGCCTCTCCCGCAAGGAGTTCGACGTCCTGCTCGTGCTCGCCAACCGGGTTGGTGTTGTGGTGACCAAGCGCGAGTTGCTGACCGAGGTGTGGCGGCAGCCCTACGGTGGTGCCGATCGGACGGTCGATGTCCACCTGAGCTGGCTTCGCAGGAAGCTCGGTGAGACGGCCGCCGAGCCGCGCTACCTGCAGAGCGTCCGGGGTGTCGGTGTGCGCTTGGTCGACCCTGGGGAGGCCAACCCGTGAGGCGACGCATCACCTTTCTCGTCGCGCTGATCTCGACAGCTTTGCTGATCTCATTTCTCGTCCCCCTCGCGCTCCTGGTCAGGACACTCGCCGAGGACCGGGGAATAGCGATGATCGACCAGACGGCCCGCAACGTGGGGATCCTGGTTTCCGGGATCAGCGACCCCTCCCAGCTTGCGTCGCTGGTTGAAGTGGCGGTGGAGACGTCGGGCGTCGCCGCGGGCGTGGTCTCTCCCTCGGGTGAGCGACTCGGAACGATCGACAACCTGAATGAAGCTGAAGTCCGACGAGCCCGCGGCGGAGAGGCCTTCTCGGTCATCGATGCGGCCGGTGGCCGGGTGTACGTCCCGATTGCCCTGGACGCCGGGACCAGCGTCGTGGTTGCACGGATTCCGGTCGAGGACCTGTACGCCGGGGTTGCCGAGGCGTGGTGGACCATCGGCGCGACGGGGACGGCCCTGCTCGCCGTGTCGCTGCTGATCGCGGCCCAGGCCTCCCGTCGGATCAGCGAGCCGCTGCTCGAAGTCGCAGCGACGGCGCATCGCCTTCGCGACGGCGACCTCACCGCGCGGGCGGAGGAGTCGGGACCTTCCGAGACCAAGGAGCTGGCAGCCGCCCTCAACGGGCTGGCGGAACGGATCAGCGGGCTGTTGGTCGAGGCGAGGGCGGATGTCGGCGAACTGGCACACCGCCTCCGCACGCCGGTCACGGCGCTGCGGCTCGACCTCGACGCCGTGGAGGAGCCCGAACTTGCCGGCAGGCTCCAGGAAAGGGTTGTCGCCCTGCAGTTGGCCATTGACGTCATCGTGAAGGAGGCGCGACGGGAGGTCCGGGAGGACCTGCCCGAGGGCTGCGATCTCGCGGAGGTCGTCCGGGAGCGGGTCGAGTACTGGCGGGCGCTCGCCGAGGATCAGGATCGCTCCGTCCAGGTTGACCTGCCGTCCGCAGGTGCGCCGGTCGAGCTGAGCCGACTCGATGCCGAGGACGTGGTCGACATCCTGATCGACAACGTCTTCGCGCACACCGGCGAGGCTGTGGACTTCGGCGTGTCGGTCTGGCCGGGTGAACGCGAGGTCCACCTGCTGGTCTACGACAAGGGCCCGGGTTTTGCCGCGACCGCGGCCAACCGGACGGGTTCGACGGGTCTGGGGCTCGACATCGTCCGGCGGACCGTGGCCACGTGGAGCGGACGACTGGTCACCTC
>JBBRIY010000129.1:0-7412 GCA_038220215.1 Propionibacteriales bacterium | reverse complement strand
TTGGGGCCGAGCGTGACACGCACTGCGTCGGCGAGGATGTTCATCCCCCGCTCAAGGCCGCGGCGTGCCTCGACATTGAATTCAATCAGTTTCGCCATGTTGTTTCGGCAATCCTTTGGCGTCTCGGGGCCGTTGGGCCCCACGGGTGGACTCGGGTCTTCGTCTTGCCTCGATGCCCGCGACGGACGAACTCGGAAGCTCTCATCGAGTCAGACGGTGGCACTCTCAGCCTGAGAGTGCTAACTCCATGTTTAGCACTCACACCTGCCGAGTGCAAACGCCTTGAGCGCTCCGGAGAAGCACTCACCGGCGGTCGGGAGCGGCCCCTGGCGGGGCCTGAGGGGCTGCCCGGGAGGCGAGGGACGCGGCTCGGGTGCCACCCCCGGCCGGGCCGTGAAGGCCCGGGCCGAGGGTGCCGGGCGGCAATGTCGCTGGTGGCGGCCACAGGCCGACGACACTGCCTCCGGCGGCCCTGCTCGACGGCCCACACCCTGAGAGTGGCTCCAGGAGCCACTCATCACGGACGATTCGGGCCGGAGCACAGGCCGGCTGTGGCCGGGGGGACCGGCCACAGCAGGAACTCAACCGCCCTGTTGTCTGGAACTGGTCAGCCAATCACGAAGATTTGGTCAAGAAGAGCCGTGAGCTCTCAGCCGGCCGGCAGCGTCAGGGCGAACGTCGCCCCCTGGCCGCGCCCCGGGCTGGACGCGGTGAGCAGCCCGCCGTGTGCGCGGGCAATCTCCGAGCTGATCGCCAGGCCGATCCCGGTGCCGCCGGCGTCACGGGCGCGGGCGGCGTCGGTGCGGTAGAAGCGCTCGAAGACGTGGGGGAGGTGCTCGGCCTCGATGCCGTCGCCGGTATCGGTGACGGTGAGGACGCCCACGTCGGGCCCCACGGTCGCCGACATGCCCACCCGCCCGCCGGACGGCGTGTGTCGCAGCGCGTTGGACAGCAGGTTCGCCAGCACCTGGCCGACCCGCTGCGCGTCGGCCCGGACCATTCCGGACGGCGCTCCATCGACCTCAAGGACCACACCCTTGGCCGCATAGCCTTCCGCAGCGGCTGCGCGCGCCTTCTCCAGAAGGTCGGCGACATCGCTCGACAGCGGATGCACAGCCAGACCGCCCTCTGCGTCGGAGATGTCGCGCAGGTCACCAGCCAGGCGCGTCAGCCGGTCGGTCTGTTCGCTGAGGGTTGCCAGCGTCGGCTGGTCAGGCTGGAGGACGCCGTCGCTCACCGCCTCCACGGTCACGGCGAGCGAGGCGATCGGGGTGCGCAGCTCATGGGCGAGGTCGGCAAGAAGCCGCTTGCGTGCCTCTTCCGACTCCTGGAGCTGTGCGGCCATGCTGTTCAGGCGCGTTGCCAGCAGGGCGATCTCCTCGCCGGCCTCTGCTCCCTCGACGCGTCGCGCATAGTCGCCGGCGGCCACCTCGCCCGCCAGCTCCGCGAGCTCCCGCAGCTGGCGCCGCAGGGGACGCACCATCGCAAGCCCGATCACCAGGGCCACCACCGCAGCAACCATGACGGCGACGGCGAGCGAGATCCACAGCGCGGAGGTGAAGGCCCGGTCGGCGAAGACCAGGTCCTCCGCGCTTTCCAGCGGACCGTTCTCCACCAGGTGCAGGTGGAAGAGGCTGGGCCCGATCGTCCCGGCGACGATGGCCACGGTGGCAAGTAGCGCGATGGCGACAGCCAGTTGCCCGAGGAACAGCCGGCCGTAGAAGGTGCGACCGAAGCGCTCCCCCGGCCTCAGCTTCGGCATCGCCGTGCCGCCCTCACCCCTGGCCCATCCGGTAGCCGACGCCTCGCACGGTGACGATGTAGCGCTGCTGCGCCGGCCCGTCCCCCAGCTTGCGGCGCAGGTTGGCGATGTGGACGTCGACGAGGTGGTCGTCGCCGTCGCCGACGTCACCCCAGATGGTCTCGATCAGCCGGCGGCGGCTGAACGCCAGCCGCGGTCGCTCGGAGAGGACAGAGAGGAGGTCGAACTCGGTGGGCGTCAGCTCGACGGGCGTGCCGGCGACCCGGGCGTCGCGGGCGTCGGCGTCCACCTCCAGCTGGCCGATCCGGCGCACCGGTCGGGCGTCCGCGGCGCCGGAACGCGGGCGGCGCAGCATGGTCTGCACCCGCGCGACGAGCTCACGGGCGCTGAACGGCTTGGTGACGTAGTCGTCTGCGCCCACCGACAACCCGATCAGCACGTCGACCTCATCGGTGCGGGCCGTCAGCATGATCAGGTAGCAATCGCTGAAGGTGCGGATCTGGCGGCACACCTCCACCCCGTCAAGGCCGGGCAGGCCCAGGTCGAGGATGATCACCGTCGGGTCCTCGGTGCGGGCCAGTTCGACGGCTTCGACGCCGTTGCCGGTGATGTGCGTACTGAAGCCGGCCCTTTCGAGATACGACGCGACGACCCCGGCGAGCACCGGCTCGTCGTCGACGACGAGCACGTGGCCGAGCCTGCCGGTTGTCATCTGGCCTCCCCCCTCGGTCAGCCTAATGCTGGCATCCCCGCTGGCAGCGGAAGGCAGAATGACACCATGTCGGGATCTCTCAGCGCTGCGCACCGGGTGCGGGCCATCGGCAACGCGCTCAACCTGTCGACCGTCCTCGGGCTCGGGCTGGGCCTTGCGGGAGGTGCACGGCTGCGACGCGGCCCCGATGCGCTGGTCTTGGCCGAGGGTTACCGGCTGCCGCTGCCGAAGGCGTCCGCCTTCACGGTGGGGAATGTGGTCCTCGTGCCCGGCGGCACGGCCGAGGAAATCGAGCTGCGCCAACCCGGCACGATTGCCCACGAGGCTGCGCACACCTGGCAGTACTTCGGGCTCCTCGGGCTGCCGTTCCTGCCGCTGTACGCCGTGGCGTCCGGCTGGTCCTGGCTGCGCACCGGCGACCCGGCGTCAGCGAACTGGTTCGAGCGCAGCGCGGGACTGGTGCGCGGCGGCTACAAAGAACATCCGGTCGACAACGCGGGCTTGCGTCGCATCGGTCGGGCCGTGGGAATTACACGCGCAGGTTGACGCCCAGCCGGCGGGCCGTTCGGTCCTTCTGTCGCGCGGACCGCAGGCGACGCAGACGCTTGACCAGCAGCGGGTCGTGCACGAGGGCGGCCTCGGAATCGATGAGGGCATTGAGCAACTGGTAGTACCGGGTCGGCGAGATGTCGAAGCGCTCGCGGATCTCCGATTCCTTGGAACCGGGCAAGGCCCACCACTGCTTCTCGAATTCGAGCAGCGACGCCTGCTGTTCGGACAGGCCCGCGGTGGAAACAGCCATCGGATCGGACATGGCATCAGGATAGCCTCGAACCACATCGATGTCATTCGGTTGCGCAAGCGCTCTTCGTACCTCGGATAGACTCGACCGCGGCCTGAGGCCCCCACCTTTGGCAGCCAACAGATGAGGATCCTCCATGCAGGTTCTGCACGGCACGTTCCAGCACTACGCGTGGGGAACCACCGATGCCATCCCGGAACTGCTGGGCCAACCGGCCGACGGCACGCCCGTCGCCGAGTACTGGCTGGGCGCCCATCCGCTGGCTCCGGCCGAGGCGGACGGGGTGCGCCTGGACGCCCTCGTGGCAGCCGACCCACAGGTGATCGGAGAGGCCAGCAGGGCTGCCTTCGGTGACCGGCTCCCCTACCTGGTGAAGGTCCTCTCCGCCCGCCATGCCCTTTCGCTGCAGGCCCACCCCTCCCGGGAACAGGCCGAGGAGGGTTACGCGAAGGAGAATGCCGAAGGGCTGGCACCCGACTCGCCCGAACGTACCTACCGCGACGACTGGCCCAAGCCCGAGCTGCTGGTAGCCCTCAACGAGTTCCACGGCCTGGCCGGCTTCCGTGACCCGAAGCGCAGTGCCGCGCTCTTCGGCGGCCTCGGCGTCGCAGACGAGCTCTCCTCCGTGATCGGGCCGTTGACCGAGCGCAAGGGTTCGGCCGCGCTGGCTGAGGTGTTCCTCGACGTTCTCAGCCTGAAGGGCGAGCGCGCCCGGCTCTCCGAGCTGGTCTGCGCCGCCGCCATGCGGCGGAAGGACTCCCCCGGCGAGCTCGGCGAGTTCTGCCGCACCATCCTCGAGCTGGACGAGGTGTTCCCGACCGACCCGAGCATCATCGCCGCGGCGCTCATGAACCGGGTGACGCTGAGCCCCGGCGAGGGCCTGTACGTGCCGGCAGGGCAGATGCACGCCTATCTCTCCGGCACCGGGGTGGAGGTCATGGCCAACTCGGACAACGTCATCAGGGGCGGGCTCACCAGCAAGCACGTGGACGTCGGTGAGCTGGTGCGGGTGGTCGACTTCGAGCCGTCCACCCCCCAGCCGGTCCGGCCGGTCACCGCACGCGACGGCGTCGAGAAGTACCCGACGCCGTGCGAGGAGTTCGACGTGTGGCGCCTCACTCCGGGAGCAGCGCACGGCCCGATCACCCTGCCGGGAGCGAAGTCGGCACGCATCCTGCTGCTCACCGACGGCGAGGCCGAACTGGCCAGTGGGTCCCAGCGACTGCGCCTGGTCCGCGGCGAGGCCGCCTTCCTCCCGGCCACCGACCCCACGGCGACGATCACCGGGGACGGGGTCGCCTTCATGACCGCCTGCGGCCTGCGCTGAGGTGTCCCGGCCACCCGCCGTCCTTGCCGCTGCGGTGCACGCGCTTGCCGAGTCCAGCGCGCGCCCTGTTGTCCTGATCGACGGCGGCGCAGGCTCGGGCAAGACCACCCTTGCCCGGCAACTGGCCGACCACTGGCCCACCGCGGACGTGGTGCAGGTGGTGGGCCTCGACGAGCTCTACCCCGGCTGGGGAGGCCTTGCCGCCGGCGCGAGCGCCGTCCCTGACCTGATCCGTGGGGGCGGGTTCCGCACCTGGGACTGGCGTCGCAACGCCCCCGGCGACTGGCGTCGGCTCGATCCTGCGCGGCCGCTGGTGGTGGAGGGCTGCGGTGCGCTCACCGCCGCCAGCCGGGGCCTCGCGGGCCTGGCCGTCTGGCTCGAGGTGGACGAGGCTGCGCGCCGCCACCGTGCGCTGGCACGGGACGGTGCAGAGTTCGCTGCCCACTGGGACGACTGGGCGGCGCAGGAGGCCGTGCACTGGTCCTCCGACAGGCCCCGCGAACTGGCCGACCTCATCCTGTCGTCACCGGCAGGCTGAAACGCCGTGCCGGTTGCTGGCACAATGAACGCCGGGGTGTTCAACCCCATGCCTCCGTAGCTCAGTTGGTAGAGCTCCCGCCTTGTAAGCGGACGGTCGCGGGTTCGATTCCTGTCGGAGGCTCATGACGCACCCAGCCGGTCAGTGGCAGCAGATGATCGCGCGTGACCCGGGCCACTCGGCCCGCTACGTGGAGCGGTTCAAGCTGCTCGCAGCCCAAGGCCAGGACCTGTACGGGGAAGCCCGCCTGGTCGACGCCATGGTGGGACGCGGGGCCGCGATCCTCGACGCCGGGTGCGGCCCCGGTCGCCATGCCGGATACCTGCACGCCGCCGGCCACCGCGTGGTCGGGGTGGACGTGGACCCGGTCCTGATCGCCGCAGCCGAGGCGGATGCGCCCGGACCGCACTACCTGGTGTCCGACCTCGCGGACGTCGAGCTGCCGTCGGAATGGCCACAGCGGTTCGACGCGATCCTGTGCGCAGGGAACGTGATGACCTTCCTGCACCCAGAGACGCGGGTGCCGGCACTTGCCGGAATGGCGGGACGGCTCGCGGACACCGGCCGCGCGGTGATCGGCTTCGGCGCCGGTCGCGGGTACGGCTTCGACGAGTTCGTCGCAGACGCCGCGTCCGCCGGTCTCGCGCTGGAGCAGCGCCTCAGCACCTGGGACCTGCGTCCCTTCACGGCAGAAGCTTCGTTCCAGGTGGCGGTCCTCAGCCCCCGGTGACGTCGGATGTGGTGACGTCAGAACCGGCGTCGGTGGCTGCCTGCTTGCGCTGCTTCCACCAGATGCTGACCACCATGACCACAAGGATGGCGACCGAGACCCACACCAGGTACTGGCCGTACACCTCCATCGCCTTCACCGCCGGCTCCCCGATCGAGTAACCCAGGGCGAGGTAGGCACCGTTCGTGATGAACGAGCAGATGACCGACACCGTGAGGAACTTTCGAAGGCTGGTGCCGGCCTCACCGAGCACGACGAGAATCACACCGCGAGGAATCGGTAGCGGGAGAAAGCCAACGGCGATCGCCAGCACGGCGTACTTGCGTGCAAGGCGTTCTGCGCGCGCGTTGGCCCGACGAACGCGGGGAGAACGGCCCGACCAGGCGTCGATCAGGTTACGTCCCCAGAGCCGCCCGGCCCACCAGTAGATCCAGTCGAACTTGATCAACCCGAGGGTTCCGAGGATCCAGACCAGCGGCCACCAGGGGTCACCGACGGCGGCACGGGCACCGACGAGGACGAGGCCCGTCCACGAACCCATACTGGCGAGCACGTGCGGCGCCAGCCCTGCAAGAGTCGGCCGCAGCACGCTGATCACGATCGAGTAGACAGCGACCACACCCAGCCAGGTGAAGCATGCGATATCGCTGCGCGTCGGCTTGTGCTTCCACGGCATCGATGGGTCTTCCCACCACTCGGGCCCGGCCGTGGGCTCCGTCGCCGGCTCGGCCGCCGCAGGTTCGGGCTGGGGATCACTCACCCGCAGGAGCCTACCCTTGCGTCGCTCCGCCTCATTTCCGAGACGGACGGAGGGCCGGGCAGGCGATCACATGTCACCCGAAGGGGGGAATGAAACGAAGGCATGGCACAAGGGACCCTCGCGTGCGAAGATGAGTTCAGGTCGCGCACGCGACCGCTTCTCCACTACGGATCGTCGGGCACGTACCTGCCCGTGGAAAGGTGTACTTGGCATGGCTACAGTAACTTTCAGTGATGCGACCCGGGTTTATCCCGGCGCCGACCACCCCGCCGTCGACAAGCTGAATCTCGAAATCGGCGATGGCGAGTTCATGGTCCTGGTCGGCCCCTCCGGATGCGGCAAGTCCACGTCGCTCCGCATGCTCGCCGGCCTCGAAGAGGTCAACGCGGGCAAGATCATGATCGGTGACCGTGACGTCACCGACCTGCCGCCGAAGGACCGGGACATCGCGATGGTGTTCCAGAACTACGCGCTGTACCCGCACATGACTGTCGCGGACAACATGGGCTTCGCCCTGAAGATGGCTGGCATCCCGAAGGCCGAGCGTGACTCGCGCGTCCTCGAAGCCGCCCACCTGCTCGGTCTGGAATCCTTCCTCGCCCGCAAGCCGAAGGCACTCTCCGGTGGCCAGCGCCAGCGCGTCGCCATGGGTCGCGCCATCGTCCGCCAGCCGCAGGTCTTCCTGATGGACGAGCCGCTGTCCAACCTGGACGCCAAGCTCCGCGTCTCCACCCGCACCCAGATCGCTGCCCTGCAGACCCGCTTGGGCGTCACCACCGTG
>JBBRIY010000128.1:0-7426 GCA_038220215.1 Propionibacteriales bacterium | reverse complement strand
CCGGCGTCGCGGACGGTTGCACCCCGGGTGAACGGCATCGCGCCAGGCAGCCCGAGGGGCGCAACCGGTTCTGTGTACAGGGGTTCGATGGTCAAGCCGTCGACGGTGCGGGTGCGCAACCGTGACATGGCCTGATCAATGGTCAGTTCCTTGCCTTCGGGACGTCGCCTGTTGAGGATCTTGAGTACCTCTGCCTCCCACTCCTGGCGGGTCGGCGTTGCGAAGTCTCCGGCAAGCATGAGGGGCGTGTCGGTCATGGCAGCACCCTATCGCTCGTGACTAGGCAGTCCTTTGCGTCAAACCAATTCGGGACGGATATGCAAGATGGCGCTCACATGGTGGACGCAGTAGTCCTCCGACCACCGTTCCCTGCGCCGGCATCACGCGTCAGCCGAGCCCCGATCGGCGGCCGCGATCAGACGATCGCCCAGCGCACGGACGGCCGTGCGGAGTTGGGGTCCACTCACGACGTGGAACGGCGCGGGAATCCCCGCGAGTACCTCGGCGTACCAGGCCGGATCGCTGGTGCTGCCGAGCAGCCGGGAGTGCGTGGCGTCGATGGGCTCGATGCGTCCGATCGTCGGGGAGAGCCACGCCGCCATTTCGTCCGCGGGGGCGTCGATCTCGACCTCGGTAGGGAATTCCCAGCCGACGGCGAAGTTCTGCTCGAGAACGGCCACCGGGTCGAGGCCCTCCGGCAGGTCGAAGGTGGGCTCCTGCAGGTCGACGCTGTGGATGCGGTCGAGCCGGTAGGTACGGATCGCGCCATTGCTGACCCGGCGTGAGAGCAGGTACCAGCGGCCCCGGCGGACGACCACGGCCCACGGCTCGACCAGGCTCGACCACTGCGGGCCGTCCTCGTGCCGGTAGCCGATCAGCACCAGTCGACGCAGGGAGCAGGCATGGACGAGCTGCGCCGTGATGGACGGGTCGGCCGGCGCGGCGTAACGATCCGGCACGGGGCGAGCCGTCCGCCTGACCAGTTCTGCCTGTGTCGCGACCGCCTCCGGAAGTGCCCGCATGATCTTGCGGAGGGCATTGGCCACCGGATCGGTGGAGTCGGCGGCCTCATGGTGACCCTCGAGTACGGCCATCACCATGCCAAGGGCCTCGGTGGCGCTGAACACCAGGGGCGGCAACCGGACGCCGCGTCCCACCCGGTAGCCGCCGTAGCGTCCACGCACGGAGATGATCGGGATCTCCGCCTCGCGGAGGATGCCCACGTACCGGCGGGCCGCCCGTTCTGTGACCCCGAGTTCCGCTGCGAGCTGGTCGGCCGTGGCGCCGGGCTGGTTCTGGAGAAGTTCCAGCACCTGCAGGGCCCTCGCTGTCGGGCTGGTGTCCGTACCCATGCCGCCCTCCAAAGTCTTCCAAATTGGCCAGATAAATCCGGAAGCAGAACGTCCGGAATCGATCCTACGGTCAACTCATGACACAAGGAATCCAGCGAAGCACCCGTCCCGTCGAGTTCAGCGCCGCCTACCTCGCGAGGATCACCCCGAAGGTCGGCCGGGTCGGCCGCACGCGTCGGGACGGCCGGTTCGTCGAGGCTCTCGGCAAGCTCGGCCGAGTGCTGGTCCGGCCCAGGGTCGAGGAACTGCGGGTCGAGGAACTGCCCGACTCCCTCTCCGACGACGTCGGCCTCGGTGCCCACACCCATCCCCACGCTGCCGAACTGCGCTCCGAGTTCAACCGTCTTGACGCCCAGTTGCACGCGCGTTTCTACTGAGCAGATGGGCGACCTTGAGTTCGAGTTCACGGCGACGGTGATCGAGTGGCGCGGTCCCGCACCCTTCTACTACGCGGTCGTGCCCCCGGAGGAGAGCGAGGAGATCGGCGCCATGTCGGGCGCCGTCACCTACGGGTGGGGCGCGATCCCGGTGGAGGCGTGGATCGGCGACACCCGGTTCACCACGTCCCTGTTCCCCAGGGACGGCGCCTACCTGTTGCCCTTGAAGGTTGCGGTGCGCGAAGCCACCGGAGTGAAGCTGGGCGACCACGTCCCCGTCCGGATGGCACTCACCCTCCGTGGCTGACCCCATCCCGACGTTGCGAGGCGGGCAGAAGGTCAGGTGACCTGGCGGACCAGGGCCTCGGCCGAGCCGATCATGGTGGCGGTCTCACGTTCCCAGTCGGGCTCCTGGCCGCGGAACGGTCCGGTGGCCAGCGAGATGATCACCGCCGCAGCCCGCAGACGGAGCTCGGTCGCGTCCACCCGGGTGTCGAAGACCGGCACCCAGCGGCGGATCAGCTGGTGAACACGCGCCTCCTGGGCAGCGTTCATGCGCTGGATCGTCGACAGGTGGGCCACCATGCAGGCGAGGTCGTCGGCCCGGCGTCCGGGTCCGAGTGTGTCGGTGTCGAGCAGGCCGGTGACCCGTCCGCCCCAGACGTGCACCTGGCCCTCGTGGAAGTCGCCGTGGGTGGCCTCGTGGCCGGGAGGGATCGGGGCGAGGCCCTGGCTGATGGTGTCGACCAGCCTGTCCAGCTTCGGCTCGAGGGCCGGCAGCGCGGCGCTGACCATCCGGGCGTAGTGGCCGACGGCGTCCGACCACGGCGGACGCCGGTCGAGGCGGGCCACGGAGGACGGCATCGCATCCAGCAATTCGATCAGTGCCTCAGCGGAACAGGGTTCCGGGGACTCGAAGATGGCCTTGGCCAACGGGTCGCCCGGCAGCTCGCGGAGCACCAGCAGGTGGTCCTCGGTCACGGCGGCCACCGGTGCGACCGGGAGGCCTTCGGCCAGCAGCAGCCGGTGGCGGTGGACGACATCGTCGAACAGCCGGGCGCGCAGAACCTTCACGTAGACCACCTGCGGCGGCTCGCCGAAGCTCACCCGCACCACCGCGCGCCGACGGGGGCGGTAGCCGATCATCTGCAGCGACAGGTCCTCCGGGCGCACCTCGCCGGTGAAGATGTGCTGCTGATTGCACAGCTCCGCCATGGACTCCACGTACGCAGCGCGGGCGAGCCCGGGCAGGTCGGGATCCTGCGGGTAGATCCAGACCGCCACCTCTCGCTCGCCGTCGGCGAAGATCTCGGCGACGGTGTCGGTGTCCGCCGGGCCGGACGCGCGCGCGCTCACCCCGAGCAGTTCCTCGCGGCGTCCGTAGGGCCAGTCGACCAACGCCGAGTACGTCGCTGTCGTCGAATGGGCGGGATTGGCGTCGACATGGTCGAGCGCCCACGACACCAGCGTTCCACTTGCGTGCTGGACGGCCGCGGCGAGCAGTGCACCGACGCCTTCGGACGTCAGCAGGAGCGCGCCGTCGGGATCGCTGGTCACCACCTGGCCACCTCCTTCTCCGCCCGGGCTGGCAGCAGACTACTTCGCGGGGCTCGGCAGTCAGCCCTCAGGGTCAACCGGCGCGCCGAGCCTGGTGAGCCGAAGGCGCGCGGCGCGGCGTCCGTCGAGCTCCGTCACCCGCAACTCGAAGGTGGCCGGAGGCTGCTGTTCGAGCTCCGCCTCAAGGGTGACGGTGCACGCATCGTCCATCGCCGGAAGGTTGCCCAGCTGCGCCATGACGAACCCTGCGACGGTGTCATAGGGCCCTTCCGGCAGCCGGAAACCGATCTGCTGGCCGAAGTCCTCCAGCGTCACAAGGCCGTCGAGGTCGATCGAAGCGTCGTGGTTGGGGGTGGCCGGTGACTGCTCCGGGTCGAACTCGTCGGTGATGTCGCCGATCAGCTCCTCCACCAGGTCCTCGATCGTGACGATGCCGGCGGTGCCGCCGTACTCGTCCCGCACGATGACGAGGTGCTGCTTGCCCTGGCGCATCTCCGTAAGGGCCCGCAGGATCTTGACCGTCTCCGGCAGGGACATGACTGGACGCACGAGCTGGCTGACCGGGGCATTGCGTGCGGACGGGTCGAGGTCGGCGAGGTCGCGGATGTGCACGAAGCCGATCACATCGTCGAGGTCCTCCCCGATCACCGGATAGCGGCTGTGGGCTGCGCCCTGTACCTCGCGGATCGCCTTGTAGGCCGGCATCGAGCCGTCCAGGAAGTCGACCTCCGTGCGCGGGATCATGGCCTCCCGCAGGCTGACCTCACCGGCGGCGAATACCTCATCCACGATCCGGCGCTCCTCGCGCCCGAGGGTGGACGAGCTGCCCACCATGGCCCGCAGTTCCTCGTCGCTGACCTCCTCACGCGAGGCGTTCGGGTCGCCGCCGAGCACGCGCACGAGCAGGTCGGTGGACTTGCCGAGGAACCAGATCACCGGTGTGGCGATCTTGGCGATCGTGTTCACCAGCGGTGCGAGCGCGATCGCGAAGGTCTCGGCACGCTGCATCGCCAACCGCTTGGCAGTCAGCTCGCCGACAACGATCGAGAAGTACGAGATGACGAGGGTGATCAGCACGAGGGCCACCGGGGCGGCCGCCGGTTCCGGCATGCCCCAGCCGATCAGGACAAGCGCGAGGCTGTCGGAGAGGGTCGCACCGCCGAAGGCTGCAGAGAGGAAGCCGGCAAGGGTCACGCCGATCTGGACCGCCGAGAGGAATCGGTTGGGATTCGAGGTCAGCTCCGCGACCGTCTCGCCGCGCTTGCCGCGTGTGCTCAGCTGCCGCACCTGCGATTCGCGCAGCGAAACCAGGGCCATCTCGGCCGCGGCGAAGACGCCACCGATCATGATGAAGACTCCGATGAGCAGGATGTCGCCGACAATCGAGTTCATGCCACCGCCGCGCTAGGAGATCTGTGGTGGCTGAGTCTACCGGCGCCCCACTCCCACCCCCCACCCCCATTCCCCACCTCTCACTCCCACCCCGACGGTGCTAGCCTCGCGGCCATGTCCAGCGGCGGGTTCGGTTTCGCGAGGGGAAACCTGATCAAGCTGCTGTCCCTGCCCCGCTACGCCGCAGGCGCGCTGCGCGCCCGCTGGGTCGAGCGCGAGCCGCGGCTGTGGGTGGTTGGCAGCGCCTTCGGGCCCGTCGAGGGCGCGCTCGCCTTCGTCCGTGCGGCTGCGGCCCTGCCCGAACCGCCCCGCGTGGTGTGGCTGAGCGGGTCCGCCGCTGAGACCGCCGCCGCGCACGCCGCCGGCATCACCCGCGTCGTGGACCGGGACTCCCGGGAGGGCCACGGCGTCACCTTGCGGGCCGGCCTGGCTGCGGTGACGCACGGTTTCGGCGACGTGAACCGGTACGGCCTGTCGGGAGCGGTGATCGTGCAACTGTGGCACGGTGCGCCGCTGAAGAAATTGCACGCAGACTCCCCCGCTGTCACCTCGCTCGGAGGGCTGGAGCGCATTCCCGGCGTCGCTGCGCTGCTGCGCACGGCCTACCGGAAGGGAACCCGGCGGATATCGCTGATACCCACCAGTTCCGGCTACTTCGTGCCGTTCCTCGCCAGCGCGTTCGACCTGCTCGGCGGTCAGGTGCAGGTGCTCGGCGAGCCGCGGGCCGACCTGCTGTTCACCGGGACGGAGGACGAGCGTCGCGCGGCCGCCCGGGCCGTGCTCGCTCCGCACCTTGGCGAGTTCACCGACAGCCGCGTGGTGCTGTACGCACCCACCTGGCGCGACGGTGACCCTGATCCCGGCGTGCCGACCGAGTTGCAATGGCAGCGCATCCAGGCGGTGTGCGAGCGGCTGGACGTGGTGTTGTTCGTGCGCCCGCACCCCCTCGGCGTGGGCGAGTACAACCATTCCTCGCCGCGGGTGCGGCTGCTCACCGCCGCCATGCAGCCGGAGGCGATGCCCCTCCTGTGGGGGTTGGACGCCCTGGTCACCGACTACTCCTCGATGGCTGTCGACTACGTGCTCACCGGTGGTCCGTTGCTACTGCTAGCTCCCGACCTGGAGTCGTACAGGCGCACCCGTGGCCTCTACGTCGACTACGCCTGGCTGGCCGGAGGGAGCTGGAGCACCGACTGGGACCAGCTGCTCGACCGCCTCGAGGACGTGTTCACGAGTCCGGACGCCGCGGAGGAAGCCGCAGCGCACAGCAGGGAATTGGCTGCCCGCTTCCATGAGTGGACCGACGGGCGCAGTGCCGTCCGGGTTGTCGAGGCCGCGGCGGTTCTGGTTGAGAAGGTCAGGAAGCGACGCGAGAGCGGTCCACCGTGGTTGCAGCGCCCGTCAACCAGCCCTTGATGAAGCCGGCGCCCCACCCCAGGTGCATGGTGGCCAGCACGATGACGTTGAGCAGGCGGTCGCCGATCCCGTCCCCGCCGAGCCGGGTGACCCCGACAACCGTGACGCCGGCGAGGTACCCGAGCGACGGCACGTGGGCCAGTGCCCAGCCTGCCCCGCGCGCGACCCCGAAGACCTGCAGCAGCCCGACCAGCACGCTGATCGCCACCAGCAGTGCTACCGCCGGTGGTGGCAGGTAGCGCCACGGGGTGGTCTGGTGCCGGCGGACGAGGTGCCCGCGCCACACCCCGGTGGCGTACATCTGACGGCGCAGGGCGTCCCAGTTGTCGCGGGGCCAGTAGGTGACCTTGAGCTTGGGGGTGAACAGGATCAGGTGGCCGGCCGAACGGATGCGGTGGTTGAGCTCCCAGTCCTCGGCGCGGCGCAGGGTCTCGTCGTAGCCGCCCACCTCGTCCAGCACCTCGCGGCGGAACACCCCGAGGTAGGCGGAGTCGGATTCGATCTCGTCCTCGCCGTGGTGCCAGGAGCCCCCGCCGAGCCCGAAGGGAGAGTTGTAGGCGCGCGCGACCGCGCTCTGGAAGCGTCCGTTGCCCTTGGCGACCATGACGCCGCCGACGTTCGCGGCCCCGGTGCGGTGCAGGATCTCCACTGCTGCCGCGGTGTAGCCGGCGGGAAGTTCGGCGTGGGCGTCCACCCGGATGATGACCGGGTTCCGGCTGGCCGCTATGGCCAGGTTGAGCCCGATCGGGATGTCGTTGCGGGGATTGGCGACCAGCCGCACGCGCGGATCGGACGCGGCCAGCGCCGCCGCCACCTCGTCGGTGCCGTCGTTGGACGCTCCGAGCGCGAGCACCAGTTCCTGCTCCCCTGGATACTCCTGGGCGAGTACTGCCCTGACCGCCTCCCCCAGGTGGCCGGCCTCGTTCAGCACCGGCATCACGTAGGAGACCGCCGGGTGCACAGGCAATGGTGGGAGGACGGGCCGCACCGTTGCTGCCGCACCAGAAGTCACCGCGTCATCCTCTCACCCCACCCCGACTTGTCAGAACCTCCGGGGGTGATAGCCCTTCCTGAGTCTGACAACTCGGACGTGAGTGGGACGCCGAGGGCTCGCAGGTCGCGAACGACGGACGCCGGCTCATGACGCACCTCGGCATCGAGGACCGCTGCCCACATGAGTTGTCGCCGCGTCGGCGGCGCGTTCTGCAGGAGCACGACCTGCTCACCCATGAGGAGCCACCGGCCGCCGTCGACATTGGCGTCGATCGTCGCCCTGCTGACCCCGACCGAGCAGAACTGACGCCGGTTGAGCACGCGTTCTTGGCTGCTGCT
>JBBRIY010000127.1:0-7462 GCA_038220215.1 Propionibacteriales bacterium | reverse complement strand
GGCCATCATGTCCACGAACCGGTCGAACAGGTAGGCGGCGTCGTGCGGGCCGGCGGCCGCCTCGGGGTGGTACTGGACGGAGAAGCCGAGCAGGTCGCCGTCGGCGGAGCGCAGCTCGAGGCCCTCCACCACGTCGTCGTTCAGGCAGAGGTGGGAAACCTTCGCCTCCCCCCAACGCGTGGGCGTTGGACGGTCGAGCGGGGCGTCGACGGCGAAGCCGTGGTTCTGGGACGTGATCTCCACCTTGCGGGTGGTCAGGTCCATCACCGGCTGGTTGATGCCGCGGTGGCCGTACTTCAGCTTGTAGGTGCCGAAGCCCAGGGCGCGACCGAAGATCTGGTTGCCGAAGCAGATCCCGAAGTACGGCAGGCCGGCGTCGAGCACCTGCTCGAGCAGGGCGACAGCTTCGGTGGCAGCGGCCGGGTCGCCGGGGCCGTTGGAGAAGAACACCCCGTCGGGCTGCAGCGCACGGACGGCCTCGATGCCGGTGCTGGCCGGCAGCAGGTGCACCTCGATGCCGCGCTGCGACATGCGGACGGGAGTCATGTCCTTGATGCCCAGGTCGATGGCGGCCACGGTGAACAGCTTCTCGCCCAGCGCCGGCGTGACCCGGGCCTCGGTGACCGTCACGTCGGAGACCAGGTTGGCTCCGGCCATTACAGGGGCCTGCAACACCCGGTCGTGCAGGCGGGCAGGGTCGAGTTCCTCGGTGGAGATGCCCACGCGCATGGCACCGCGCTCCCTGAGGTGCCGGGTCAATGCCCGGGTGTCGACCTCTGCGATGCCGACGACGCCCTGTGAGCGGAGTTCGGAATCCAGCGAGCGAACCGAGCGCCAGTTGGACCGCACCCGGGACAGGTCGCGGACGACGTAGCCGGCGACCCAGATCTGCCCGGACTCGTCGTCCTCGTCGTTCCAGCCGGTGTTGCCGATATGCGGAGCCGTGGCCACGACGACCTGGCGGTGGTAGCTCGGGTCGGTGAGGGTTTCCTGGTAGCCCGACATGCCCGTCGCGAACACGGCCTCTCCGAAGGTTTCACCGGTGGCCCCGAACGAAATGCCACGGAACGACCTGCCGTCCTCGAGAACGAGGAGTGCAGGAACCTGTGGGGAGGAGAAGAGGCTGCTGGGCATGTACGTCCTTCTGATGGGCGTGGTGCGGTCAGCTACCGGACCAGAATGACCTTAGCAAAGCCGCAAGGTCAGGCCGGCCGGCGCCCGAAGTGCTAGACCGCGGGCTTCGCGGCCCGGAGGACCGCTGCCAGCACGCCGTTCAGCAGGGCCGGCGACTCGTCGGTGGACAACTCGGTGGCCAGCAGGACGCACTCGGCGAGGGCGACGCCCGCGCCGGTCTCGGTGTGGAGTGCCTCGAAGGTGGCGATGCGGGCGAGGTTGCGATCGACGCGCGGCATCCGGTCCAGCGTCCAGCCAGACGGCAGGTGGGCGGAGATCTGGGCGTCGATGGACGGCTGGTACTCCACCACGCCGAGGACGAGGTCGGTGGTGTACTCACGCACCGGCGGCTCGGCCTGTTCGGTGGCCGCGGCCAGCACCTCATGGATGGGCATGCCCCGCAGGTCGGCCTCGAACAGGATGTCCAGGGCGCGCTTGCGTGCCTTGGTGCGGGTCGGGACGCGCTTGGCGGACGCGGACTGGGTCACTCAGACCCGCCCCTGGTAGCTGCCGTCGCGGGTGTCCACCTTCACGCGCTCGCCGGTGACGATGAACAGCGGCACCTGGATCTGGAGGCCGGTCTCGACCGTCGCGGGCTTCGTGCCGCCGGTGGAGCGGTCGCCCTGCAGGCCCGGCTCGGTGTAGGTGATCTCCAGCTCGACCGAGGTCGGCAGGTCAATGAACAGCGGGTTGCCCTCGTGCAGGGCGACAGTGGCCATGGCGCTCTCGAGCAGGAAGTTCTTGGTGTCGCCGACGACCTCGTCGCTGAGCATGAGCTGGTCGTAGGTGCCGGTGTCCATGAACACGTACGCCTCGCCGTCGTGGTACAGGTACTGCATCTCGCGGCGGTCGACGTTGGCGGTCTCGACCTTGATGTCGGAGTTGAAGGTGCGGTCGATGACCTTGCCGGACAGCACGTGCTTGAGCTTGCTCCGCACGACGGTGTTGCCCTTGCCCGGCTTGTGGTGCTGGAACCAGGTGACGGTCCACAGCTGCCCGTCAAGGTCGAGGACCATGCCGTTCTTCAGATCATTGGTGGATACCGTAGCCACTACCGCCCGCTTTCCTCACGTCCAACACATGCGAGGGCTGAGTCTAGCGGCCCCCTCCGACTTGTCAGAATCTGCGGCCGCCGTGGCGACCCCTGCAGCGTCGTCAGGAACGGCGGGCGCGGATGCCGGCGAGCAGGTCGGCCTTGGCCTGTGCCCTGGGCAGGGAGTGCTCGGCCATCCAGTCGGCGCTCGCCTCTCCCCCGCCGGCACGCAGGCCGTCGATGACCTGGCCGACCGCGGCCGGGGTCTTGTTCTGGCTCATCTTCGCCTTGCCGTCGACCCGGGTGATCTCGAGTTCCACTCCGACGATGGCACGCAGCAGCTTGTCCACGGCAGCAGGTGGCAGCGCGTCGACGGAGGAGTCACCGTGAGTTGCGCTGAGGCGACGGACGGCCGCCAGCATCCAGTCGGGGTCGTCGTGTACGACCAGCCGGCCATACACGTGGACGGTGACGTAGTTCCAGGTGGGGACGCTCGATGAACCCGGGCTGCTCAGCCACTCCGCCTCGATGTAGTCGTCGGGGCCGTGCAGGATGAACAGCGCTTCGCCGGGCGTCCGCCACTGGTCGTTGACGAGCGAGACGTGCCCGATCAGCGAACCCAGCCCGTTGTTGGCTGAGCCCGGCCCGTCGGGGTCGAACAGCATCGGCAGGTAGGTGGCCACCGGCCCGTCGGGGCCGACGGTCACCAGGTCGCCGGCCGATCCGGACGCCAGGACCGTGCCGACCTGCTCCGGCGTCATGGCGAAGTGTGTCGGGACGTACATCAGGTCGCGTTCAGGCCGAGGAAGGCGTCGGCGAGCGCGCCTTCTGCCGGGTCGTGCTGGATCGCCGGCCGCGCGAGCCCTCCGAGCAGGACGAACCGCAGCGCCGAGCCACGACTCTTCTTGTCGAGGCTCATGGCCTTGCGCAATTCCATCCAGGACGCGCCGTTGCGGTAGCTCGTCGGGAGACCGACGCGCTCAAGGACACTTCGGTGGCGGGCAACCAGGTCGGCGTCGATCAGGTCGAGCCGGTGGGCGAGTTCAGCCGCGAACACCATGCCCACGGCGACCGCTTCGCCGTGGCGCCACTGGAAGTGCTCGCGGCGCTCGATCGCGTGCGCGAGCGTGTGGCCGTAGTTCAGCGCCTCTCGGCCGATGTCGGCCCCGCTGGAGGTACGTTCGCGCAGGTCGGCGGAAACCACGGCTGCCTTCACCGCGACCGCTCGACGGATCAGTTTCGCCTGCACCGGGTTGCCGGGCTCGACCGCGCCGCCTGGGTTGGCCTCGAACTCGTCGAGGATGGCCGGGTCTGCGATGAAGCCGCACTTCAGCACCTCGGCAAGGCCGGAACGCAGCTCCCTGGGCGGCAGGGTCTGCAGGAAGTCGAGGTCGCCGAGCACGGTGAACGGCTCGTGGAAGGCGCCGACGAGGTTCTTGCCTGCGCTCAGGTTGATGCCGGTCTTGCCCCCGACGGCTGCGTCGACCATGGCCAGCAGCGACGTCGGTACTGCGATGTACTTCACGCCGCGCAGCCAGGTGGCTGCCACGAAGCCGGCCAGGTCGGTGGTGCTGCCGCCGCCGAGGCCGAGGACAGCGTCGGAGCGCGTGAAGCCGGCTCCGGCGAGGGCTTCCCAGCAGCCTTCGAGCACCTCAGCCGTCTTGCCGGCCTCCGACTCGGGGATGCGGATCGCGGTCACCTGCTGGTCGAGGCCCGAGGTGATGGCCGGCAGCGCCGTCGCGAGGCTGGGCGGGTGGATGATCGCGACGCGCTCGACCCCGTCCAGGAATTGCGGCAGCAGTGTCGAGACGCCCGAACCGATCAGAACCTGGTAGGGCTGCTCGGCAGCAACATAGATCGGCTCCCAGCTCATTGCGCTCCTTGCTGCCCTCTGACGGCTGCGGCTACCTGTGCGCCTGTCAGCCGGTCGGTGTCGACAACTCCTGTCGACACCAGCTCGTACCAGCGTGCCCGTTCGGCGAGCATCGCGTCCATGCTGTTTCGGATGGCGACCAGTCCCGCCATCCCGAGGCTGTTCATGCTCAGGCGACGGGTGGCCGCGGCAACGGTCGTCCGGAGCCACACCACGCGTAGCCCCTTGAGTGCGTCACGGACGGCTGCAGAGGTGACCGCGCCACTGCTGAGGGCCACCACACCGTCCAGCTCAAGGGCGGCGACTGCGACCCGCTCCTCCACCTCGCGGTAAGCCGCTTCACCAGCTGTTGCGAAGTACTCGGACGCTGCGGCGCCGAGCGCGAGCTCGACGCGGTCGTCCACCTCAACGAACGGGACGTCAAGGCTCTCGGCTATCATCCGGCCGACCTCGGACTTGCCCGAGCCGGGGATCCCGACCAGGACGAGCACCGGACGGCTCAACCGAGATTCCGTTCAGCGAGGCGGGCGAGGTAGCCCGCATGGTTGCGGTGGGTTTCGGCCAGTGAGTCGCCACCGAACTTCTCCAGCGCCTGTTCGGCGAGGACGAGGGCGACCATCGCCTCTGCCACGACGCCGGCGGCAGGGACGGCACAGACGTCGGAGCGCTGGTGGTTGGCCTGCGCGGCCTCGCCGGTGGTCACGTCAATGGTCCGTAGCGCGCGCGGGACGGTTGCGATGGGCTTCATCGCTGCCCGGACGCGGAGGATCTCGCCGTTGCTCATGCCACCCTCCGTACCCCCCGAACGGTTCGACAGTCGTTCGACGCCGCCGGCCACCGGCAGCATCTCGTCGTGGGCGAGGCTGCCACGAGTGGCCGCGAGGGCGAAGCCGTCACCCACCTCGACACCCTTGATCGCCTGGATCCCCATCAACGCCTGCGCGAGCCGCGCGTCGAGGCGTCGGTCCCACTGCGTGTGGGAGCCGAGGCCCGGGGGCAGGCCGTAGGCCAGCACCTCGACGACGCCGCCAAGGGTGTCGCCTTCGGTCTTCGCCGCGGCGATCTCGGCCAGCATGGCCTCGCCTGCTTCGATGTCGAAGCAGCGCACGGGGTGCTCGTCGATGGCGGCGAGGTCGTCCGGGGTGGGCAGCAGCGCCTGGTCGCTGACGGCGGCGCCGATGCGCACCACGTGGCTGAGCACGCGGATGCCGAAGGCCTGCTCGAGGAAGGCTGCCGCGACCCTGCCGAGGGCGACGCGGGCGGCGGTCTCACGGGCGGACGCGCGCTCGAGGATCGGCCGGGCCTCGTCCCAGTCGTACTTCTGCATGCCGGCCAGATCGGCGTGCCCGGGGCGGGGCCGGGTGAGGGCTGCGTTGCGGGCGAGGTCTGCAAGCACGTCCGCGTCCACCGGGTCGGCGGACATGACGGTCTCCCACTTCGGCCATTCGGAATTGCCGATCATGATCGCGATCGGCGAGCCCAGGGCCTCGCCGTGGCGGACGCCCGCCAGCAGGGTCACCGCGTCGGCCTCGAACTTCATCCGTGCGCCACGGCCCGTGCCGAGCCGGCGTCGGGCGAGAGCGTCAGCGATGTCGGCGGAGGTGACCCGGACGTGCGCAGGAATGCCCTCGATCGTGGCGACCAGGGCCTGTCCGTGGGACTCGCCGGCGGTCAGGTAGCGAAACATGGGCTACTTCCCGTTGCACTTGTCGCGGTTCGCCTGCGAAGCCACACACCACTTCTGCAGCTTCTGGCCATTGGCGGAGTGCTCGGCGAGGGTGTCGGCGAACAGGGTCTCACCGGTGTCGAGGTTGACCACCGTGAAGAAGAGCCAGCCCCCTTCTGCCGGGTTCAGTGCGGCGTCCATCGACTTGCGCGACGGCGACGTGATCGGGCCGACGGGAAGGCCCTTCTTCAGGTAGGTGTTGTAGGGCGAGTTCAGCTGGCGCTCGGCCTTGGTGGTGAACACCCGGCCGGTGATGTTGTTGGCGTAGGCGACAGTCGCGTCCGATTCCAGCTTCATGCCCTGCGCGAGACGGTTGTAGAACACCCGCGCGATCTTGGGCCGGTCCTCGTCGTTGGTTCCGGCTTCGCGCTCGATGATGCTCGCGAGCACCAGTACCTGATAAGGGGTGTAACCCAGGGCGTCGGCTCGCTCCTCCATCTGGAGATCGGAGGCGATGGCGCTGAACTGGTCGGTCGCGAGCTTGAGCACGTTCGCGGCTGTCGGCTTGTCGGGCAGCTCATAGGTGTCGGGAAAGACAAAGCCCTCCGCGCCATTCTTGGCCCAGGTCGGCAGGCCCATCTTCTTCCAGTCCTTCAGCCTGGCGTTGAAGTCCTTCTCCGCGACCTTCGTGGCCTTGGCGAGCGCCGGTACCTGCTGCGACAACCGCTGGCCGTCCTTCAACGTGACGCGGTTGCGCACGATGTTCTTGGAGTCCAGCAGCATGGCCAGTGCCGTCTTGGCGGGCAACTGCGTCTTGAGGTTGTAGGTGCCGACCTGGATCTTCTTGGAGTCCGCGTTCGCTTCGGCCTCGCGGTCGAACGCCTTGGCCGTCTTGACGACGTCAGCAGCCACGAGCAGATCGGAGATCTGCCGCAGGGTGGCGCCCTTGGGGACGGTCACCTGGACGGGATCGACACCGTTGCCGATGTAGTCCTCCGCCGTGCGGAAGTCCATCCACGCGTCGTAGGCCTTGCTGTAGACGAACCAGCCACCGCCACCGAGGATGGCCAGAGAGAGGAGGACGGCGAAGGCCGCCCGCGCCTTGTACCAGATCTCCTTGTAGTCGACCTTTCCGGTCTCCGGGTCCCTGATCTGTCCTGGGGATCGGTTGCTCATCCGGTCGGGTCCCTTCCTTGGTCGCCTCCCGTGGGGAGCAGTTCCCCCGGTGGCTTGCCGGTCGTGCGTTCGTGCTGCAAGGTCTGTTCCAAGAGTGCCACGGCGGCGGCCTGGTCGATGACCGAACGCTGCCGCCGCGTGTTGCGTCCTGCGCTCGAAAGCTGCCGGGACGCGGAAACGGTCGTCAGTCTCTCATCGACAAGCCTGATCGGCACGCCGGGAAGGGAATCCACCAGGGTTGCGGCGACTTCCCGCATCGCGATGGCCGCGGGTCCCTCGAGGCCTGCGAGGTTGCGCGGCATGCCCAGCACCACTTCAAGCGGCTCGTAGGTGGCCACCAGCGCAGCGATCCGCGGCAGCGCGGTCGGCCCGGCAGGCACCGTTTCGACGGGGTGGGCCAGGATGCCTCCCGGGTCGCAGGCAGCGACCCCGATCCTGGCCTTGCCCCAGTCGAGTGCCAGCCGGACGCCGATGCGCACGCTCAGCCGGCCAGCGCGGCGCTGATCGCGGTGAGGGCTTGCGGTGCGGCTGTCGCGTCACT
>JBBRIY010000126.1:0-7466 GCA_038220215.1 Propionibacteriales bacterium | reverse complement strand
GCGCGGGCGAGGGTGTCGTTCGGCGACAGGATGCCGTCGAGGTCTGCCTTCTGGTAGAACCCGGAGAGCACGGTGTCCATGCGCTTCTGGACGTTCTCGGCCTTCCAGCCCTGGGTGACGACCTGCTGGAACGTCTTCTGCTTCGAGACCACGGTCAGCGTGCCGTCGTCGATCTTCGGGGTGAGGACGTCCATGGCGCCGTCGAAGAAGACCTTGGCGTTGGAGTCGTCAGGCGAACCGGCGATCAGTTCGATGTTCCACTTCTTCTTGTCGCCCTTGTTGGCGGCGAGGCCGTCGAGCAGGGCCTGGCCCTGAAGCTGGCCGACCTTGAAGTTGTCGAACGCGACGTAGTAGTCGACATCAGCGGTGTTGGTGAGCAGACGGTCGTAGGCGATCACGGTGATGCCGGCCTGCTTGGCTGCGGCGAGCTGGGTGCCCAGCTGGGAGCCGTCGATGGCGCCGATGATCAGGACCTTGGCGCCCTTTTCGATCATCGCCGTGATCTGGTTCTGCTGCTCGGTGACCCCGCCGTTGGCGAACTGGACGGTGCCCTTGTACCCGGCGGTGGTGAGGCCCTCGTTGAAGAGCTTCTCTGCCAGTACCCAGTTCTCCGAGGTCTTCTGCGGCATCGCAACACCGATGACCGCGTCCTTGGCGAATCCGGCCGCTGCGCCCGTGGCGCTGCCACTGGCAGCCGGAGTCTCGGTACGACCCCCGCCACAGCCGGTCAGAGCCAAAGCGCCCGCGGCCGCAAGCACAACGGCGGCCTTTGCGAACTTCTTCATCCCTACCTCTTTCTTTTTCCGGCAGCCGCTTTGGCTATCCGGATTGACCCGGCCACCCCTGCGTGGCCCGGGAAGTTCTTCCGAAGCTGCGTCAGCGCAGTTCCGTCGGGTTGGCCACCACGTCCTCGACCAGTTGGGTCTCGGTCGGTGTGGTGCCCTTGATGGCCTTGTTCCGGAAGATCAGCCCGCTGATCGACGGCCTGCCCTGGTTCTTCTGCCAGACGTCGAGCGCAACCGCGGCCAGCAGCACCATGCCCTTGATCATCTGGGTGGTGTCGGAGCCGGCGCTCAGCAACTGGAGGCCGTTGTTCAGTACTGCCATCACCAGGCCGCCGACCATCGACCCGATCACGGTGCCGACCCCGCCGGAGACCGCAGCGCCACCGATGAAGACGGCGGCAATCGCGTCCAGCTCCCAGCCCACCCCGTCGAACGGGCCGGAGGCCGTCGAGCGACCGACGAACATCATGCCGGCGACGGCGGAAAGGATCGACATGTTGGCCATCACCAGGAAGTAGACCTTCTTGGTGTTCACCCCTGACAGCTCCGCGGCAAGGCGGTTACCGCCGACGGCGTAGATGTGGCGACCGGTCACCGTCCGCCCGGTGACGAAGCTGTACAGGATGACCAGCGCGACCAGGATCAGGCCGGGGACGGGGAACGAGGAGCCCGGGCGCCCGGTGCCGAACATCCAGGTCAGGTAGCCCGCGACGATTGCCATGGCGACGATCCGGGTCACGGTGACCCACATCGGCGGCACCTCGGCCTTGATCTTCACCAAGGCAGCGCGCTGCCGCAGCTGCATCCAGACCAGGAAGACCAGGGTGAGGACACCCAGCAACAGCGTGGAGTTGTTCATGCCGGTGTTGGGACCCCACTCGGGCAGGTACCCGGCCCCGATGTACTGGAAGTCCTTCGGCACCGGGACGGTCAGCGACTTGCCGACGAACTGGTTCGCGCCGCGGAAGAACATGTAGCCGGCCAGCGTGACGATGAAGCCGGGGATGCCCACATACGCAACGAAGACACCCTGGATCGCTCCGCACGCCAGGCCGAGCGCCAGGCCGAGCAGGATTCCGGCCCACCAGGGGATGCCCCAGTCGCGCATCGCGATCGCGACGACGATGCCGACAAAGGCTGCCACCGAACCGACGGACAGGTCGATATGCCCCACGACGATCACCATCACCATGCCGATGGCCAGCACGAGGATGTAACTGTTGCCGTTCAACAGGTTCATCAGGTTCGTCGGCGTGATCACCAGACCGCCGGTGCCGAAGTGGAATCCGACCGCCAGCGCGATCAGCACGAACAACATGCCGAACTGGCGCAGGTTGCCCCCGAACAGTTGCTTAAGAGCGTCCATCTCTTCTCCCTGGCCCCTCAGGCCGCGTTCTTGGTGGTGGTCGGAATCAACGTCATCAATCGCAGCAGGCTCTCCTGGGTGGCATCGGCCACATCCAGGCAACCCGTGATGGCCCCACTGCTGACCGTGTAGATGCGATCGCAGGTGCCCAACAGTTCGGGCAGCTCGGAGGAGATCATCATGATCGCCTTGCCCTGATCGGCGAGGGCGTTCATGATCCCGTACATCTCGTACTTGGCGCCCACGTCGATACCCCGGGTCGGTTCGTCGAGGATCAGCACCTCAGGCTCGGTGAACAGCCACTTCGCGACCACAACCTTCTGCTGGTTGCCGCCCGACAGCTTGATCACACCCTCGTTGACGCTGGGGGTCTTGATCCGCAGTTCCCTGCGGTACTTCTCGGCGGCGGCGAGTTCGGCGTTGCGGTCCACCACCCCGTTCGGCGAGATCTGGTGCAACTCCGCCGCGACGACCGTGGTGCGGATGTCGTCCAGCAGGTTCAGCCCGAGCACCTTGCGGTCCTCGGTCACGTACGCGATCCCCAACTCGATCGCCTGCTCCACGTTCTTGGGGGCGATCTCCTTGCCGTCGAGGAAGATCTGGCCCTTCTGGTAGACGCCGTAGGACTTGCCGAACAGCGAACGGGCCAGCTCGGTGCGCCCGGCACCCATCAGCCCGGCGAAGCCGACGATCTCGCCGCGTCGGATGGTGAAGTTCGAGCCCTTGCAGACCAGCCGGTCGGTGACCTCGGGGTGCCGGATGGTCCAGTCCCTCACCTCGAACATCACCTCACCGATCGTCGGCGTGTGATCGGGATACCGGGACGTCAACTCGCGGCCGACCATGCCGCGGATCAGCCGGTCCTCGTCAACCCGCTCACCCTCGGGCACCATGATCGTCTCCACGCTCTTGCCGTCGCGGATGATCGTGATCGAGTCCGCGATCGCGGCGATCTCGTTGAGCTTGTGGCTGATCATGATGCTGGTGATGCCGTGACCCTTGAACTCGCGGATCAGGTCCAGCAGGTGGGTCGAGTCAGTCTCGTTCAGGGCCGCAGTCGGCTCATCAAGGATCAACAGCCGCACGTCCTTGCTGATCGCCTTCGCGATCTCGACCAGTTGCTGCTTGCCGACCCCGATCGTCTTGATCACGGTGTCCGGGTCGTCCTGCAGGCCGACCCTGGCCATGAGTGCCTTCGCCTGCTGGCGGGTGGCCGTCCAGTCGATGCCGAACCGGCCGCGCACCTCATTGCCCAGGAAGATGTTCTCCATGATCGACAGCTCGGGGATCAGCGCCAGCTCCTGGTGGATGATCACGATCCCGGCATGCTCGCTGCTACGGATGTTCGCGAACGTCGCCACCGCGCCGTCATAGAAGATGTCCCCGGTATAGGTGCCGTGCGGGTGGACGCCGGAGAGCACCTTCATCAGCGTCGACTTGCCGGCGCCGTTCTCGCCGCAGATCGCGTGGATCTCACCGCGCCGGACGCGGAGGGACACGCCATCCAGCGCCTTCACCCCCGGGAACTCCTTTGAGATGTCCCGCATCTCAAGGATCAAGTCAGACTCGCTGGGCAAACCGGCCTCCTCCGAATCCGCGGTGGATGCGGTGCCACCGGACGACGTTGTGCAGTCACGTTCCACCGACAAGGGAATAGAACGGGCCTGTTCTGCAGACTATGGACCGTCTTTAGACCTGTCAACGTCCATTTGACGTCGTTATCGAATCGTTTTACTTCCTTCGTAGTTCGAAAAATCACCTGAGATTCGTTGAATCGCGCAACAAAGGCACCTATGCTCCTAGCCATGTCGCCGTCGACCGGCCGCCCCTCCCTGCGGGATCGGACCCGGGAAGAGCTGTTCGCCCTCATCCGCGACTCACGCGACCTCACCCGCTCCTCACTGGTCGAACTGACCGGCCTGCCCAGCAGCACGGTCAGCCACGCCGTCACCCGGCTGCTTGCTGAGGGCCGGATCACGGAGTCCACAGCGCTGGCGAGAGGGCCCGGTTCGGGCAGCGGCCGTCCGGGACTGATCCTGAACCCTGTCGCCAGCGGCACCCGCACCGGAGCCATCGATTTCGGACACCGGCACCTCAGGGTCGGGCTGGGCGACGACATGGGGAACGTTGTCGACGAGCAGACGGTCTCGCTGAACGTCGACCTCTCACCGGTGACCGGCCTGGACGAGGCGGCGCGCCTGTTGCGCGACCTGTGTGCCCGTAACGACGACGCCTCCCTCGCCTACGTCGTTGGTGGTGTCCCCGGCCCGATCGAGGCGAAGACCGGCCTGGTCTGCTCAACCACGACACTGTCCAACTGGGCCGGTATCTATCCGGCACGGGAGCTGGAGGACCGGCTGGGCGTACCGGCCCTCGTTGCGAACGACGCCAGCGTCGGAGCGGTCGGCGAGCTCTACCACGGGGCCGGCAGGGGCCATCGCGACTTCCTCTACATCAAGGCCTCCCACGGCATCGGTGCAGGCCTCGTCGTCAACGGCCAGCCCTACCAGGGCGGGACGGGGTTCGCCGGCGAGATCGGGCACATCATCATCTCCGGACGCCCCGAGCTGTGCCGGTGCGGCAACCGCGGCTGCCTCGAGGCCGTCGTCTCTGTGCCGTCGGTGCGAGAGCAACTCGGCCACACCCACCCGCACCTGGACCCGGACAGCATCGAGCTGTCCAGCCTCGACGACCCGATCTCCGCACGCATCCTCAATGAGGCGGGCCGATCGCTGGGCGCCGTCCTCGCCGGACTGTGCGACCTGTTCAACCCGACCCTGCTGGTCATCGGCGGCGAACTGGGCACCTCGGGCAAGCCGCTGATCGACGGCGTGCGGGCATCGGTGAACCGTTACGCGCAGCCGGCGACGTCCGCGGCGATCACCATCGTGCCGGCCGGGCTCGGGCGGCGGGCCGAATTGATGGGTGCCGTGCAGATGGCCGCGGCACTGAGCCATACCCGCTGAGCTCAGCGGACGGCGAGCCCGCGGCGGCGGCGAATGCGCGTGGCGACGGCACTGAAGCCGGAGTCGGCCAGCATGCCAACGACGA
Organism: Propionibacteriales bacterium; assembly: GCA_038220215.1. Lineage (GTDB taxonomy): Bacteria > Actinomycetota > Actinomycetes > Propionibacteriales > Propionibacteriaceae > Propionicimonas. The sequence goes on along the minus strand of JBBRIY010000126.1, from coordinate 2,264 downwards.
GGATCACCAGCATGTAGGCCAGCAGGCCGGCGGCGTCCCCGAACTCCTGGGCGAAAGCGAGCCGGTTGCCCAACGCGACCGCACCGGGGATGACTACCAGCAGTTCCCCGGCCATCAGGGAGCGCCACGCGAACGCCCAGCCCTGGTTGAGCCCGCCGACGTAGGACGGCAACGCCGCCGGAATGACGATGTAGCGGTACAGCCTCCAGCCCTCGGCACCCAACACGCGGCCGAGCCGGAAGAAGGCGGGCGGCACCTGGTCGACGCCGCTGAGCACACCGTTCGCAACGCTGGGTGCTGCACCGAGGATGACGACGAACATGATGGCCGACTCCCCCAGCCCGAGCAGCAGGATCGCGAGCGGGAACCACACGACGCTGGGCATGGTCTGCAGACCGGTCACCAGTGAGCCGATCGCAGCGCGCAGCGTCCGGGAGCGCGCGGCAGCCAGGCCGATCGCCGTCCCGATTCCGACGGCGAGACTGAAGCCGGCGACCGCCCGCACCAATGTGCGTCCGAGCGCTTGCCAGAATTGCGGCTCGACGGCGATGCTGCCGAGCTCAGCGAACACCGTGGCCGGCCCGGGCAACAGGTAGTCGGGGCGCCAGCCGCTCCAGACAACGACCTGCCAGATGGCGACAAGGATCGCCACGGCCAGCAGGATCGGTAGTGGGCCGCGCGACCAGGCTGTGCCGCGAGACGCCCGTACCGGCGCCTCGGCGACCTCGTCGATGTCGGTCACCTCAGATTGTGAAGTAGTCGGCGTCGTCATGAACCGCCACCTCCTCCTTGAGTCGCCGGGTGAGGTCGGCGGACATGTCCACCAGCAGATTCGAATCCAGGCGGCGTGGACGCGGCAGCGTGTTGGGCTGAGCGTGGATCACCCGACCCGGGCGGGAACCCATCAGGATCGATCGGTCCGCGAGCCGCACCGCTTCGCGCACATTGTGGGTGACGAAGACGCACGTGAACCCCGCCTCCTGCCACACCGACTCGATCAGGTCGTGCATCTGATCGCGGGTCATGGCGTCCAGCGCACCGAGGGGCTCGTCCATCAGCACGATCGCGGACTCCTGTGCCAGTACCCGGGCGAGCGCGACCCGTTGCCGCATGCCACCGGAAAGCTCGTGGGGACGCTGGTCGATGTGGCGGCCGAGGCGCACCTTGGCGAGCAGTTCGCGGGCACGCTGGCGGCGCTCGTCCTTGGCGACCCCCCGCAACCTCAGAGCCAGCTCGACGTTCTGGGCAGCGGTGAGCCAGGGCAGCAGCGTGCTGTCCTGGAACATCAGCGCGACCCCGCCGTGTGCCGTGACGGTGCCGGACGTCGGCTGCTCCAGTCCAGCGGCCAGCGAGAGCATCGTCGACTTGCCACAACCGGAGCCTCCGACGACGGCCACGAATTCACCCGGGGCGATGTCGAGGTCGACGCCGTCAAGGGCGATGACCTGGGCGTCGCCGCGGCCGAAGACCTTGCTCACTCCCGACAGGCGCAGACGTCCCCGTTCAGGAACGGCCGCGCCCGGGGCGGTCGGCTCTGCGGCGGTCGGCTCTGCGGCGGTCACGCGGTGACCTTCTGCTGGCCGCGCGAAGCCAGCGCTTCATTGAGCGCGGTGTTGTCCCACAGCTTGGCGAAACCGTCGCTGGGCTTGTCCGGCAGCAACCCGACGGCCGCTGCGTGTTCAGCCGATGTCTTCAGCGCGGCGGCCAGCGGGTCGGAGGTGAACGTGAGATTCGCCCACGAGGCCTCGAGCACGTCGGCGGGGAGCTCCTGCTCGGTGATTCTCTTGATCTGGGCCGCGGTTGTCGCCTGGGCCGCCGCCGGGTCAGCCTTGATCTCTTCCAGCGCATCGAGGTGAGCCTCGATGAACGCGCGGACGGCTTCGGGATGCTGCTGGACGAAGGCGGTGCGAGCAATCACGTTGGTCGTCACGAACTCGCCGTCGGGCCACAGCGTCTTCTCGTCCACCAGCACCGTGCCCCCGGCCTTCACCAGTCGGGTGGCGAACGGCTCGGGCACCCAGGCGCCGTCGATCGAGCCGGCCGTGAAGGCTTGGACGGCCGCCGAGTTCTGCTGCGGCTGAATCGAGACGTCGCCGCCGCCGTCCTGGGTGGCGTTCAGCCCATTGTCCTTGAGCCAGTACCGCAACGCGATGTCCTGGGTGTTGCCCAGCTGCGGGGTGGCCAGCTTCTTGCCGCGGAGCTGCTCGACGGAGGTGATGCCGGGCTTGACCACCAGCGAAGCCCCACCCGAGGTGGAGCCGGCG
>JBBRIY010000125.1:0-7470 GCA_038220215.1 Propionibacteriales bacterium | reverse complement strand
AGAGAATCTTCGACTGGCTGTTGACGCGGTCGGACAGCAGGATGTTGAGGTCCATGAAATGCGCCGCGTACAGGAGCCGGGTGAACAGGTCACCCATCGGCACGCCGCCGGTGCCGGCGTAGGTGTTGTTCACCTCACCGGCCTCCTGGGCGCCACCGGGGCTGTCGAACTCGATCGCCGGCTGCCCCTCCTCGCGTCCGACGATGCCAAAGGTGGTCGCGTACTCGCCGAAGTAGATCCGGCCCTCGTAGTCGGGCAGGACTCCTTCCGGCGGGAGGTTCTTCTCGATCCACACCGGGTCGCCGGAGGACCCGCGCCGGTTGCCGTACGCGGCGACCATCCCGTAACCGTGGGTGTACACCGTGTGCAGGTTGTTCCAGTTCTGGTCGGGCAGCTTCTGGTAGTCGATCTCGCGGGCGGCAACGACGGCGTCGGTTTCCGTGCCGTCGATGACGTAGCGGTCGACGTCAAGGATCTCGGGGAAGGTGTAGTAGCCGCGCAACTGCTGCTGGTTCTCGAAGGTCGGCGCCACGACGGCCGGGTCGATCAAGCGGATGCCTGGCAACGCCTCCGCATCCTCCTTCAGCTGGCCTGGGCGCACCTGGGTGACGGCGTCGTACTGGGTGACTTCGGTCTTGTCGATGCCATAGGCCTGCCGGGTGGCGTCGATGTGGGCCTGGATGTAGGGCCGCTCCAGGTCGGGCTCGTTCGGCTTCACCTGGAAGCTCTGCACGACCAACGGATAGATCAGGCCGAGGATCAGGCCGGACACCATCATCAGAACCAGGCCGGTGATGGCCAGCGTCCAGCGCCGCAGGAAGCCGTTGGCGAAGAACAACCCCGCGCACAGGAAGGCGATGGCTGCCATGACGAGCTTGGCGTTGAGCCGCGCGTTGGCGTCGGTGTACTGCATGCCGGTGAACAGGGTGCCCTGCTGCAGCAGGAAGCCGTAACGGTCGAGCAGGTTCTGCAGGCCGTAGCCCACCAGCATCAGGCCGGCGAGCACGGACAGGTGGATGCGGGCGGCGTTTTCGCCGGCCACCCGGCCACGCGGGCGGCCGGACACAATCCCGCCGACGGCGAAGTGCACGGCTGCTGCCGCAACCAGGCCGAAGAACAGGGCCCCGAGGATGAAGGAGAGCAGGTCCTGCCAGATCGGGTACTCGAAGACGTAGAAGCCGACGTCAAGGCCGAAGTAGGCATCACTGACGCCAAACGGCGTGCGGTTCCACCAGGCCAGGTACTCCATGCTCTGGCCCATGGCCGACACCCCGGCGATCACCCCGAAGAAGATCGACGGAACGAGGATCGACAACGTGACGCGCGACTCCAGCAGGTCGCGGTAGCGATCGAGGACGGCACTCTGGCCCGTACGCCGCACGGTCGGGCGCATGCGGAACGCGATCCACATGTTCAGCCCGACGATGCCACCCATCACGACGGCGAACGCGAAGAACAGCGCCACCTGGGCCAGGAGCTGGGTGGTGAAGACCTGCGGGAAGGCCACCGAGTCGAACCACAGCTTCTGGGTCCACACCTCCGCGAAGATCGTGAAGGCAGCCACCAGGGCGGCGATCACAATGATCGTCGGGATCAACGGGCCACGCCGCGACAGCTGTGACGTCACGCTCACAAGTACTCCTCATCGGGCCGGAGGACCGGCCACCTCGGGTCATTCCAATGTATGCGACAGTGCCGCAGCCAGTGCGGGCACCAGGTCAGCCCCGGCGAGAAGGTCGCCGTCCTCGCCGCGCACCCTGCCCAGGCCGTGGTTGGCGCCGTCCCTGGTGACGCCGACGACGACACGCAGGTCGAGCTTCCGCGGATGGTTGGCCACAGCGAGTGCCGCGGCGTCCGGGTCGGCGGGCAGGTCGCCCTCGGCGTCCGTCGGCAGAAAGGCGCGCTCCAGCGCGAGGACGCAACCGGAGACGGTGTCTGGCCAGGCGATGCCTGCCAGTGTCTCCGCCAGGTCATCGCCGGGGGTGAAGTCCTCCTGCTCGATCGAGCTGTAGCCGTCGGGCGCGCCGGTGAGCTGGTCGGCAAGGCTTGGTTCTGCAGCGATCAGTTCTGCCGTCCTGACGAGCGCGAACAGCCGCGCCGGCTGGTCCCAGCCGGAGCGTCCGACGTGCCGCTCCACCTCGATGAGGGCCGCGACCAGGGCGTCAGTCACGGGCACACCGGGACGGACGACGCCTGGGCCGGATCGGCCAGTTCCTGAAGCGCCTGGGTGGCGCCGGCCAGCGATTCCACCGGGACGACGCGGACGCCGGCGGGCACATCGCTGATGTCGGAGCAGTTGTTGACCGGAGAAAGGAAGATCGACGCCCCGTCACGTCCGGCGGCTGCGAGCTTCTCCTGGATGCCGCCGATCTCGCCGACGTAGCCATCGGAGTCCACTGTCCCGCTGCCGGCGATCACCCGTCCGGCAACCAGATCGGCGCTGCTGAGCCGGTCGTGGATCGCGAGCGCGAACATCAGGCCCGCGCTGGAACCACCGATCCGCGGATCGATGGCGAAGCTGACCTTGGGGGTGTAGCTGTAGCCGATGCCGAGCTTGAGACCGACGATCGGCTTCTTCGGTTCATTGACGGTCGACCGGGTGATGACGGTCGGACGCACCTTGATGCCGTCCCGCAGCACGGTGAACACCACCGGATCGCCGACATTGTGCAGGCTGATCGCCTCGGTGACGTCTTCCTTCGTGCGGGTCTTGCCGCTGTCGACGGCGATGATCAGATCGCCAGGCTTCATCACGTCGGCCGAGGGTCCGGAGTTGGACACCGAGGTCACCATCGGCCAGTCGGTGACCTGGACGCCCGACTGGCGCAGGGCGGCCACGACAGCCATCGACTGCGAGTCATCCATCAACTGGGTCTCTTGCTCGGTGATCTCGGTGGCACCCTCGCCCGGCTGGTAGACCGCGGTGCGAGGAAGCACTTCCCGGGACGGCAGCCAGTACGAGAACAGCACCTCGGGCAGGCTCAGCGTGCTAGACGGAGCGGTCACCGACACGGTGGTCATCCGCAACTGGCCGGTGACGGGGAAGGTGTCGGCACCGGAGATGGTGATCGTTTCGTCGCCTTGGGCCGTCGGGGCGAACAGGTCGTAGGTCGCGCCGGGCGACCAGGTGACGTACGGCACCGGGACGAGTGCGATCACCGCGGCCAGCATCACGAACAGCACGGCGGAAACCGTTGCCGTCCAGGTCTGCTTGGTCACCTGCGTCCCTTCATCCGCCAGACAATCCGGCGGTCGTTTCGTTCCCACGAGCCTACCCCAGCAGTCGTCCCCGGACTTGGCAGGTGCGGGACAATGGAGGTCTCGCCACGCAAGGAGTTGCCAATGTCCGATTCGGGCACCCCCGAAGATCGCCCGGAGCCCGGGGACGACGACGCTGCGCTGCTGCGCTTCCTCGCCCAGTTCGGCATCGAGCCCGGGCCGGACGGCCGCCTGGAGATCGAGCAGTTGATGGGCCGGATGCAGGGCATGATGAGTGCCTTCACCACCCAGATGGCCAGTTTCGGCAAGTCCGACTCCGAGAGCGGCATGAACTGGGGTTTCACGAAGGACGTGGTGCGCCGGATCACTGCAGCCTCCGGGCCGGATCCCGCCGCGACGCCAGCCGAACTCGCCCGGATCCGGGACGCCGTCGGCCTGGCAGACCTGTGGCTGGACGAGGAGATCAGCTTCCCCCGCCTGTCCTCCACGGCCACAGCCTGGAGCCGCGGCGAATGGATCGACAACACCTACCCGACCTGGCAGCAACTGGTGCGCCCGGTCGTCACGTCGCTGTCGGCAGCCCTGCGTGGCCTGATTGACGGCCCCGGCGAGATGCGCGCGGCAGAACCGATGCTGCGGATGGCGCTGGCCGGGATGTTCGCCGCCCAGGTGGGCCAATCCCTGGGCAGCCTCGCCGGCAATGTGGTCAGTGCCGGTGACATCGGCCTGCCGCTCACCGAACATCCACGGGTCGCCCTGCTGCCCACCAACATCAGCGCGTTCGCTGAAGGCCTCGCCGCCGACCCGTCCGACGTCCTGCTGTTCCTGGCGGTCCGGGAGGCCGCACGGCAGCGCCTGTTCGGTGCTGTCGGCTGGCTCGGTCCGCAACTCCTCGCCCTGGTGGAGCACTACGCCCGCGACATCACGATCGACCCGGAAGCGCTGGAGCAGGCCATCGAGAGCCAGCTCACGTCCGCGATGACCGCCGGCGAGCTCGAGGACGCGGGCAACGCGCTGGCCGGCTCGCTGTTCGCACCCCAACGCACGGACGAGCAGCGGGAAGTGCTCGACCGGCTCGAGAACCTGCTGGCGCTCGTCGAGGGCTGGGTGGACGAGGTGGTCGCGCAGGTCGCCGGCCAGCGGATGCCCGCTGCGGCTGGACTCACCGAGACGCTGCGACGTCGCCGGGCCACCGGCGGACCCGCGGAGTCCGCCCTGAAGTCACTGGTCGGGCTGGAGTTGCGGCCCCGCCGCACGCGGGACGCTGCGAACTTGTGGGCCGCCACACGATCAGCACGCGGCTCGGAGGCGCGCGACGCCACCTGGGCGCACCCTGACCTGCTGCCGACGGCGGCCGACCTGTCCGATCCGCTCGGTTTCGCCGCCGAGGGCCACCGCCCGCCCGGACCCGACGAGCTGGACGTGGAGCTCGCACGGCTGCTCGATGAGGAAGGATCCTCCGGCCGCTGATCAGTCGAGGTCGTCGGACCAGTCCTCGCCACCGGCGTCGGTGGCGTGCTGGTAGCCCTGCAGGAAGGCCCGGGCGCGAGCAAGGTCGGGATACCCGGCCAGCAGGCGATGGAACTTGGCCGAGTGGCTGGGCACGAGCAGGTGGGCCAGCTCGTGCAGCAGCACATAGTCGGAGACCCACAACGGCATCGTCCGCAGACGCGACGAGAGCCGGATCTGACCGCTGTCGCTGGAGCACGAGCCCCAGCGGCGCCGCTGGTTGTCGACCCAGCGGACGCTGAAGGATGGCAGCGGTGCGTCCGCCCGCGGCGCGAGGTAGGCCTCGTACAGCAGGAGCGCCCGTTCACCGAGTTCGTCGGTGGAGGCCGGCAGGGTGCGGCGCGACTCGCGCTGGAGGAAGCGTTCGACCAGGGGTGGCAGCAGGCTGCGCTCCTGGGCGGCGGTGAGGCGGGCCGGCACGAGCGCCACCAGGCGACCCTGTTCCCGGAACACGGTGAGGGTGCGTTTCCTGCGTGCGCTGCGGCGAACCTCGACCTCGTCTACTTCTGGCATGCCGGAAACGTTACGACACGCCGCAGACAGCCGTAGTTGACCCGGGGCGAGCCGGGCACTAACTTCTAGTCGCGAGGCCCCCAGCGGCCGGTCCGCTCGCAGGGGAAGGCAAGCGGAACTGGTCCTGGGGGTCCTCGCACGCCGGGCTCAGGCTGCTGCCAGATGGCAGCCTCCTGGGCATAGACTGACCGGCAACCCACTAGCGGAGTCCCACCAGGGGGCGATGCCGATCTACAGGAGGAAGAACGTGGCCAACGACACCTATAGCGGTTCGTTCTACTGCGTCAAGTGCAAGGACCACCGCGAAGCCACCGGCGATGTCGTGGTGAACGAGAAGGGGACCCGGATTGCGAAGGCCAAGTGCCCCGTGTGCGGCACGAACCTGACCCGGTTCCTGCCAAAGGCCTGAACCAGACTGCACGGCGCCGGCCCATGTGGCCGGCGCTTTGCTGTTCCCGCAGGGTGTTGCCCAGATCGTCGCGGTGTTGCCCGTTGCCTTCGGGACCTTGCCTGAGCAGTCCGCGCGGGGCGAGCCTTGCCCGGTGGCGCCCTTTCCTCCTCTTCGACTCTCCCGTCCCGCCGTGGCCCTGTGGCGTTCGCCCGGCGTGTTGCAGGTTGGACTGGACTCGGCCTTCGTGCTCACCGGCGTGCCCGACGGGCTCCCGCTGGCGATCGAGTTGCTCGCCCGGCCGCAGGGAGCCGACGACCTCACCCGGTTGCTGCCCGACCTCGACCCGGCGTGGATCGCCTGGCTGATCAGCCGCCTGACCGCAGCCGGACTCATGAGCTCCCCGGAGCCTGCGCGCGTCGCACCGCTTGCCGTGGTGGGGAGCGGTGCCCTTGCTGACGCCGTGCTGGACGCCCTCACGCGTACCGGGCTGACCGTTCTCCGCGCCGAGCCCGGCACCCTCGCTGCAGACGGCACCCACGCAGTGGGGCCCGTCCCGGAACTCGTGATCCTCGCCGGCCGGGCCGCCGAGCCCGACCGGGCCCTCACCGACGCGCTGTTCCGTTCCGGGCGCCCCCACCTCGTGGTCAGGCTTGAGCCGGACCGGGCAGTGGTCGGGCCACTGGTGATCCCCGGCAGGAGTCCCTGCGTCCGGTGCCAGGACCTCAACCGGTGCCGACTCGACGAGGCGTGGCCGCACCTGCTCGCCCAGTTGTGCCGCGAGATCGTGGTGCCGGAGTCGACCCTGCTGGGGTGGGCTGCCAGCACCGCGGTGGTTCAGGTGCGAGCCTGGCTCGCGGGCGGGGCACCCGAAACCACAGGAAGCACGCTCGAACTGGGGCTGGCCGACTTTCGGCTGCACAGTCGCGCCTGGCCGGCGCACCCGCGCTGCGGCTGCCTGTTGCCCATTGGTTAGGCGAGGCGGGCACACTGGCACGGTGAGCGATCCCGACACCTTCGAGTCCGACGAGCGTCGGGTCATGCCCGAGTCCACCTTCGGACGGAGCGCCCGCATGCTCAGCCTTCCGCTGGGTGCTGCTGCTCGCGCCGGAGTGGGTATCGGACGCCGCCTGCTGGGCGCTCCCGCTGCAGAGGTGGATGCAGCCCTGCGGGACGCGGCAGCGGAACAACTGTTCCAGGTGCTCGGCGAGCTGAAGGGCGGCGCTATGAAGTTCGGCCAGGCCCTCAGCCTGTTCGAGGCCATGCTTCCCGAGGACATCGCTGCGCCGTTCCGGGAACGGCTGCGCAAGCTGCAGGACGGGGCGCCGCCGATGCCGTCCTCGCGCGCCCAGGCCGTGCTGCGCTCCGAACTGGGCACCGACTGGCGCAGGATGTTCTCCGAGATCGACCTGCGTCCGGCGGCGGCGGCCTCGATCGGGCAGGTGCACAGGGCGCGGCTGACCGACGGCCGTCCGGTCGCGATCAAGGTGCAGTACCCGGGAGCGGACACGGCGCTGGCCAGTGACCTCCGCCAGATCCAGCGGCTCGCGGCAGCGGTGTCCCCGCTGACCGGCGGCCTCGATGTGGTGGCCCTGACGAAAGAACTCGCCGCGCGCGTCACCGAGGAGGTCGACTACACCCGCGAGGGTGCAGCGCAGCAGCAGGTGTCCGAGGCCCTCGTCGGCCACCCGCGGTTCGTTGTTCCTGCCGTCCACCTGGCCACTCGACGGGTGCTGGTGAGCGACTGGGTCGATGGCGAGAAGCTGACCTCCCTCATCGGCAAACCGGACGACGTGCGCAACCGCAGCGCCCTCGACTACGTGACCTTCCTGTTCGCCGGG
>JBBRIY010000124.1:0-7502 GCA_038220215.1 Propionibacteriales bacterium | reverse complement strand
GCTCTCCAACGTCCGGTTACATGCTGTGCCCAGCCTCGCCGACCACCCATTACCAGCCATGCTGGAGGCCGGCCTCAAGGTCTGCATCAACTCTGACGACCCGGCCTATTTCGGTGGCTACCTGGATGCGAACCTGGCGGCGGTGACGGCCGAGTTCGGGCTGACCCCGTCGCAGGTGGCCACGCTGGCCACCAACAGCATCGAGGCATCGTTCCTGCCCCCTGCGCAGAAACGTCGCCTGCTGGCCCCGTCCTGACGTGGCTGTCGCGTCCGGCGAAGCATTCGCGTCGCACGCGTGCCCGAAGTCCCTGCTGGCCGCGGGTGTTCGCCGGTAGCGTGATGGCTGTCAGTGGCGCATCGAGGCGCCACCCAGCGAACTAAGGAGCAGGGCATGGCTACCGATTGGGCTGCAGACATCAAGAAGTACGCACCGAAGGCCGACGACGCCGTCGTTGCCAAGCTGCTGTCGACCTACCGCCTGGTGCTGAGCAACCGCGACTCAGCCTACGTTGCCGCGAGTGACGCTTCGGAGGTCGCCACCGTCCGGGAGAAGTTCCTCAAGGGCAAGCTTGGCCTCGACAAGGACGATGCGACGCTCGACGCAGCGATCAAGGACGTCGCGACACTGATGAAGGACGACCGCACCAAGAGCCGCGCGACCGTCTACTACCTGCTGGCAGAGAAGTTCGGCAAGCTCGACGTCTTCAAGTGACCGGTTGAGCCATGACAATTTGACCCGACGCCCCGGCTCCGCCAGGCCGGGATTGGGCGTGGGCCCGGCGTCCCTTCTCCGGCGGCGAGGGCAGAGCGAACGTCCCCAGGTGATTGGCCCGCAGCAACAGCCGGCTGGTGCGCAGCGACTTGGACCGCCCTGACAGCGGGGCCGTTTCCGCATCCCGGCTGAGCTCCACGACCCCGACCTTCAGGCTTCGGGCGAACGGCATGAGCAGCAGCAGGACGCCGACCCCCAGCACCAGTGCGCGGACCGTGTCCGATTCCGGCCCGGGGAGTTGTCCGGTCAGGCCCAGCCACGACACCACGGCCCCCAGCGCGAGGAATCCGACGTTCAGCAGTCGCTTGCGCCAGCTCGCCCAGCGGTAGGCGATCATCAACATGGCAAGGCGTGTGGCCTCGTCCCGGTCGACGAGGTGACGCACCTGGTGCAGCAGGCGCCACGGTCGCGAGCCCCAGTGACGGCAGCAGGGACGGTGGACGGCGCGCAGGTGCTGGATCAGGTCCTGCGTATCGTCGACCAGCCGTGCGTCGCCGCGCAGCCCCAGCCGGTCAAGGCCCTCCTGAGCCAGGATCGCGGCATGAAGCCCGCGGCGGCAGACCTCGACGAACAATCGGGGTGCCAGGGGTTCCGAACCGATCGGGACGCCGGAGGTCGCACTGCCGGTCTCCAGGTAGGTCTTCGTGTCGCGGTGCAGGTCGGCTGCCGTGCGGTAGTCGGCGACGGCCGCCATGAGCTGCTGGGCGTTCTCGACCGATCCGGTGGTGCCGGCCGTGTCCTCCGCCATGGCAAGGGCTGCCTCGAACTCACTCTCCGCCTGGATCACGCGGGCAAGGATGTGTTCCCCGACGGCGTCGGTGATCGTCATCGCCTCCCGCAACGACTCCTTGTACTGTCCGCCGATCAGCGCGGCCTGGGCGCCGAGCACCCGCAGGTCGAGGTCGTGGCGTCGCGCGGGCAGCACCTGGTCGAGCAGGGCGTTCGCGCCGACGTCATCGCCCAGCCGCAGGGCGAGCATGGCGGCGAGGACCAGCACCGACCACGGGTCGGACGGCATCAGCGGGTCGGCGGCCAGCAGGACGGCCGCGCGCTCGTCGTCACCGGCGAGCAGGCACAGGCGCACGCGCTGCCGGCTGCTGGTGTCGGGACCGGCCTGGGCCAGGAGCGCCCGCGCCGCGGCCTGGCCGCTGTACCGGGCGCCGGCGAACGGTGAGTCCTGGCCGACATGGCCTTCGAAGATGGGTGTCCCCCACTGGTTTCCCGCCCACAGGGCGGCCTCGGCGTAGGCGGTGTCGTACGGTTCGGTGCTGGCAACGGCTCGCAGGTCGGCGAGGATACCGAGGGCCATCGGCTCATCGGCCAGCAGGATGCGGATCCGCAGGACCGAGCGCCGTAACTCCGGAGCCAGGCCGGTGTCGTCGACCTCCACCGACTTGCGCAGGTGGTCCCAGGCCTCGCGGTAGCGGCCCTGCTGGGCCGCGAGCCGGTAGGCCAGCAGCCGGTAGACGTGCCGCCAGTGTTCGAAGGCGTCCGGGGTGAGGCCCGTCGCCGTCCAGCCCGACGCCTCGGCCGGGCGTCCCTCGATGATGGCGATCGTCCGCAGGCAGGCCTCTTCCGCCTCCGCGAAGCGGCCGACATCGGTCATCGACTGGATCCAGCGGGACCGGTCCTCGATGTCGAGGTCGGCGACGCCATGGCCCCACTGGGCCTTGAGTTCGTCGAACAAGGCTGCGGCGGTGGCGAAGTCGTCGAGCTCGGCCGAGGCGATCGCCCGCACGAGCACGGCGGCCTGGCTGATCTCGGCGGAGGCCACCAGCTCCAGCGCCAGCACGGGACTCTCGGCTGCGAGCAGGTCGGCCGCGCGCAGCGTCGACTCCGGCCCGGCCGCTGCGAACCGCACCAGTGCTGCCTCGAACTCCGCGTAGCTGCCGATCGGCGAGCGTTGCCGTCGTCCCGCCTGGAAGAACCGGTCGAGCAAGCTGATCATCCTCACGCCCTCGGTGTCGGAGGCCGGCACCGGGCCAGCCATCCGCAGGGCCGCGGCCCACGCCTGCCTGGCGAGGACGTCGTCGTCGACGCCCCCGACCTGTTCTGCGCGACTCTCCGCCCGTTGCCACAGTTCCGCCGCGATGAACTCCAGAATGTCCTGGTCGTCGGGAAAGCTGGCCACCAATTCCGAGAGTGTCGGCTGATGCTGGGCGGAGCCCAGGGCGTGCACCACCGCCAGCCAATTCCCTGCATCGGTACGTGAAAGACCGCCGGTTCGACGCAGATCGGCATAGGCGGCGTCCGCCGCGACGAAGTCCCCGCTGGCAAGGCAACTCTCCGCACGGTTTCGGAGGGTGTCGGCACCCATCACGACCACTGGCTGGTCAAGCATCTTTCCCCCTACGGCCACATTGTCCTTAAGAGGCTGCAGGAATGGCAGAGATACAATTGCTAGTGGTTGTGGAATTCTCTGCTGCCCAACCGCCTGATTCGTGTCCGGACAGGCGAACGCCCCGCGGCCCAGTTGGTTGCGGGGCGTTCGTTGTCCGGGCTGTGGTCCCCGAATCCAGCGTGGTTAGGTGATATTCGGCAACGCCATCAGCTTCGAGCTCTTGGTCAGGCTACCCATGGCTGCGATGAAGACGTTCTTCAGGTCTGCCGACGTCGCTGCACAGAAGTAGTTGTCACCATCGGTGTTCTCCGCGTTGGTCTTGCCCGATTGCGTGCAGTCGTAGGCATCGCTGGTCTTGCCCGCCTTCGTCGGTGATGCGGCTCCGGCGAGGACGTCGCGGACATAGATCGTTGCGCCGCTCGACGTCTTTCCGCAGGTCGCCTTGTTGACCGCGCCGACGCCGATCGTGATGATCAGGATGCCCGCTGTCTTCGCCTCCGAGGCAATCGTGGCAAGGTTGTCGCACGACTGCTTGTTGCCGTTGCCGGCCACTCCGATGTCGAGGCTGTTCGACAGGGTCGTTGCACTGGAGGCGCTGTTGAAGATCTCTGACGGCGAGCCGTCGGTCTCGAAGATCAGCACCTTCCTTGGGGTGCCGAATTCCTTGGGCCGCAACGGCAGACCCGCGTCGCTAGTGGGATCAACTGCCAACAGGTAGCGCGCGGCGCCCTTCATCGCTGCAGCGAGGTGGGTGCCCTCGTTGCTTGAGGTCTTCTTGCCAGTGCTCGAGTTCGGGTAGTCGACCATCTCATCCGGACCTGAGAAGTCGAGGTTGTGGACGGTCTTGTACAAGGTGCTCGTCGTGTCCATGCTCGTCACACCGGCGGCGTCGGTCTTGGTGTACTTGTCGGTGAAGCCCACTGGCACCCAACTGCCTTTGAAATGGTACGTCTTTCCACTACTGCTCCAAGATGGAGTGCAGTTGTTCCCCGACGAGTTGCACGTCACGTAGGTGGCATCGGTGAAGGCGTCGCCGCCGTTGGGGGCGGCGGCCTGGTCGCCGGTCTTGGGGACGCTGATCGCGATCGTCCCGAACGCAACGTACTGCTGTTCCTGGTTCATCGAACCCAGCATGTCGACGATGCCAGCCTTCATGCTGCTGAACGATCCGGTCGGCGTTGTGTAGCTGCCGCCGTCCCATCCGTCCACCATCGACGGCGTTCGGTCGGCCATGACCACGACATCCAGCGGGTTCGGTGTCACCGTTCCACAGACCCCTCGGCAAGCAGCGGCGACAATCGTTCCGGTATCGCCTTTCGGAATACCGATCGCCGGTCCGAACGAGTAGTACACGTCCAGCTTGTGCTTGACGACGATCGTGTTGCAGTGGAACGCCACGGTGCACGGCACGGAACAGACCTGCTCGTTGCAGTCCAGGACGTCGAAGGACTTGCTGGTGATCCCACAGATGGCGACGACAGTCGCCCAGTCCGGCGACTTCGTCGTAGCGTTGTAGCTGGTCACGCACCGCAGCGCGATGCTCGGAGTGATGGCGCCGAGGTTCGCGCCGACCATATTGTCTGAGGCGAACTTCTGGGCGTCGACGAGTGCCGCCGCCGGGTCCTCCGGCAGGTGCATGGCACCGGCCGTTGCCGCTGCATCCAGGGCATTCTGGAGCTGCTGACGTTGGTAGACCAGTTTGCCGATGTCCACACCGAGGGCAGCCGACGCCATGATCACCACCATCATGAGGGCGACGATGATCGCAACCGCGCCGCGTTCGCGCCGGTGATCGAGGAGATTCTTCAACATGGTCACTCGATCCTCATGAAGCTCGTACCGTGCAGGGTGATGGTTGGAGACAGTCCGAGCACTACAGGCGACAGCCAGGTGTGCAGATAGTTGACCGTAACTGTGACGGTGCCGCCGGCGTCGGGCGTGCTGTCGACGAACGAGCACGGGGTACCCGTGGAGGTCGTGCACTTGACAGTCACCGTCGTAGCGATATTGGTGGCACCGGGCAGGTCGGCGATCGCGTTGGTCACCGCGTTCTTGGCGGACGTCTCGTTATTGCTCAGTGCCGCGGTCCTCGCACCCTCGCGGGCGGCGTTTGCAACAACCGACTGGGTGCTCATCAGCATGCCGAAATCGACGATGCCGATGAGTAGCAGCAGCAGGACGGGAAACACCAGCGCGAACTCAAGGGCAGCGGCCCCGCGCTGCGACTTGTGCGATCTGAACTTGAAAAGCACGCGTGCCCACATTCTGCCAATAGAGAAAATAGTGCTCCGGACCCCTCCAGAATGAATATGAGTCTAGGTGGGCATCCACGGCGGTGTCAATGCAAGTATCGCAACCGCTCAGACTAGCCGATTGGCTCACGTTGTCGCGGCATCCCTGCTCGGAGTGTCGCTATTTTCTCGCAAGCATCAAGGCTAGTCAGACGCACTTAGGCGTCAGGTTCGTGCCAACCTCTTCATGCATGAATAGCGGCTTGTCACCCTTTCGGGCGACAGTCAGAAAATCGGGATGCGCCAGCCTTAAGCCCCAAAAGGGTGCCGTTGTCACCCGTTAGGGCGACACGTGCCACGCCAATACCTGTCCCCCTTTCGGGGGACATGCATGCGCTAAACGCCGTCGGTTCTCGGGAGACCGATCTTGTCGAGGATCCGGCGCCTTCCGCTGATGTAGGAAACGGTCATGTCGCCCAGCTCGGCGCCTTGGGCTTCCGACACGAGGCCACGGGCGCGGGCGTCGCCGAAATGGGCGTCCAGCCGCACGCCTCGCCGTGAGCCACTCGCTGATCCGGTGAGCCCGAAGAGCTCTGGCGCACCCGCGGGAACTGCCAGCTTCGCACGTCGCCCGCGAAGGATGATCTCGGCGATGTCGCGGCCTCCCCGGGTGAACGTGAGAACCCCGTCCATTGGAGGAGTCGTGGCGACTCGTACGACAAGGAGGATCAGGAAGGCGGCAACCACCAGCGCTAAGGCTCCCGCCGCGACAGGCAGCATGGCCGGCGGGATCTTGATGGGAGCCGGCGGGATGATTGCCGTGCCCTCGACTGCCGGGGCAAAGGTCAGCCCCAGGTCGTGGTCCAGCACCTTGGACCAGGGGGAGCTCACCTTCGCGGACAGTGAGGCCAGTGCGTTCAAGCCGGCCGACCCGGTGACCCCGACCTGGACCGTGGCTGTCACCGTTGCTCCCGGTTTGAGGCTGATCGTCTCCGGCAGGCCATTGACCACCAACTGGAGGCCATCGGTCGCCTGGAGCGCGAGCTCACTCAGCACGACAGGTACATGAGGGTAGGGGGACCGGATGTCCAATTGCACCGGGACGGTCGTGCCGCTGGCCAGCGCCGCACCGAGGTCGCCGGTCAGAGCGACCGTGATGGGGGTGGCGAGTTCGTCCTGAAGTGCCTTTGCGGCCTGCAGCCGGACCAGGTCTCCGGCAACCTGGGCGAAACGGGTGCCCACCTCGTCAGCACTGACCTCCGTTGCCTCGGGAACTGCCTTCTTCAACAGGCCCGCGTCGGTGGTCGCCGTCAACGACACCGCATAGGCGGCCAGTTGGTGGCTCGTCTCGAGACTGGCCGCCCGTGTCTTCAGGTTCTTCCAGCTCGCGGAATCCGTATTGGCGTACTTCGCGCCGGGGACGGTGTCCATCACGCCGTCCGTAATCAGGATCAGTGCAGCCAGTCGGTGCGTGTCAGCGCTTTCCAGTTGGGTAAGCCCACCGTCGATAGCTGCGCCGATGTCGGTGTATTTGCCGGTGGCTCTCGCAGGCAGGCGCGCGAGGACCGCGTCGGGGTGAGCGCCCACATCGCCGCGGTAGCGCTTCACCACCGTCGAGTCGAAGGTCAACAGGGACACGCGGTCATCGGGGTCGAGCCCGGCCAGCAGCGTCCGAAGCTGGTTGCGGACCTCGGGATAGCGCCCACCGGTGTTCATGGAGCCCGACGTATCCACCAGCAGGACATAGTCGGCCGGCTCCGATGCCAAGCCCAACGCTTCGACCACCTCGTCAACGCCCACCGCGGGCGCGGCCTGAGCTGCGTTCGGAGCCACCAGCAGTCCGGCGCCGGCCAGGCCGAGCAGAGCTCCGGCCAACATCGCCCTGAATCGCACAGTAACCCCTCTTGGATGTCCTCTTACGGGTGACACAAACCCGAAATAACGTCATTTACGTCCCCTTAAGGGGGACCCTAAACTGTCTTGTGGGAACAGCTTAATACGAAGTTGAGACTTTTCTTCACAAACCTTTTGACAACACTCGGTACCCGTGTGTAATGATTCTCTTGAAGTGGTCCTGGGGGAAGTTTCCGGGGTCACCAGCGGAACCTATCCCAACACCTGAAAGAGGTCTCTCATGAAGAACCTGCCCGCCAAGATC